>CAYGHT010000009.1:0-22661 GCA_964349755.1 uncultured bacterium | reverse complement strand
TTAAGCCAATGGCTTTAGAATAATAGTGTGGGCCGGTTTTAAGCAGAGCATTCGACTGAACTAATTTAGCCTCAGGCTTTTTGTTGGTTTTTGGCACCGTGTAGGAACGCTTGATCACAATGTCTCGAAATGTCGGGAACTGGAGCGCTCTTTGGGCGATGAGCGCAAGATCATAGGCCGTCGTGACATGCTGGGGGTCGTGATAGCCGTGCGGATTGAGAAACCGAGTATTCTTACACCCAATTTTCTGTAAATACTGGTTGAGTTCTTCGACGAACTGCGGCACCGAACCAGACGCCGTCTCCGCAAGTACATTGGCTGCATCGTTTCCTGACACGAGCAAGAGCCCGTGGAGCAACGATTCAATGCTCAAACGCTCGCCAGGCAACAGACCCATCATTGAGCCGTCGCTTTCCAGAAGATGGGGAGCTCCTGCTTCACCGCGACGCATGCGGAGCGCTTCTCTCGTCGCTACAACCATCTGGTCAAATGAGGGGCGTTTTTGATCCAAGATGTAGAGGGCTGTAGCGATCTTCGTTGTGCTCAACGGAAAGGCTGGTTCCAACGCATTCTTCTCGTAGAGGATAGCTCCCGTTTCCGCGTTCATGAGCACGCACGCACGGGCGTTGACCTCGAGAGATAATGGCGTGGCGGCATTCAACGCGCCAAACACACACAACAGACAGAGAATGAGTTTCATGACAACGACATCAGCATACGAAGCGAAGGATAATTTGACAAACAATTTTCGACCCCTTAAGCTGAAGGAACGGTGGAATCTCTTAATTGGAGGCAGTCATGCTCAATCCCGTGCAGATCGAAGAGGCGTACAAGCAGTTCGCTAGCAATCTCGGCAATTGGGTACACGATGGTGTGCTTCCAATTGATTTGAAATTTCTGCATGAAACAAACCTGCTCGCCTCGTTCCAAGACAACAATGGCGATCCCGACGATTTAACTCAATATTTCCACGTCGTGGAAAGTGTCGAGAAAGTGACCCTTTTCAACGATCAATTCATCGTGTGGATCATTCCAAAAATGGAGTCCGACGCCCCAGTGACGTACGTCATGATCGCACTGAATCACGAGGGTCCGCCTCATCTCGAAGTGGTGTTTTCAACGCATGGCGTGTACAACACGCCCCGCTACGTGCTGAAAGTGCTCCAACACTTTCTCACCGACATGCTGGAGACCGAAGCGACGCTCACTTCATTTGAGAAGAACGCTTAAGGTCAAAATATTGGCATTTCCTTCGCGGCGATATTCGACGTCGTCCATGTATTGTCGCATGAGAAAAATGCCGAGCCCGCCGAGCTCGCGCTCTTCGAGCGGAGCTCCCAGTTCTAAGGCTATATCTCTTTCCAGCGGGTTGAACGGGGGCGCGTGGTCGCGAAAGATGATGAAGACGCCCTCTGGATGCGCCTGATGTTTGATCTCGACTGTGATGGTGCCAAACCCTTCTTTGTAGCCGTGCAAGATGATGTTGACGATCGCCTCTTCTGAGGCGAGCTCGATTTTACGAATCGTCTTGGCTTCCAAACCAATCGGTTGAAGTCGACCTTGAATCCATTCCAAGATGGGATGGAGTTGGTCGAGTGAAGCAGAAAAAACAGCGCGGGTATCCATCATTCATTCTTGAATGAGTAAATAATTTACTTTCAAGGACCTCTTTCTACCATTCGGAAGAAATGACGTCGACAAGTTTCTTTGCGAGCTGGGTGTAAAGGGTCGACGTGGAGGCAGCTTGAGCGGATTCCGCTGGCTCAAGTTGGCCAAGAGAAAATGGGAGAACTGTTGTGAGCGCTCCGGAAGCGGAAACAAAGGAGAGATCTTGCAGCGAATCGCCATCGACGTAATCGTAATCGGCGTCTGCTGTGAGGTGATAGGGCCCCCAAACAAGCGCGGAAGGTTCGATGGAGTAAATGGCGGCTTCTACCTCAAGAATTCGACGCCCTTCGCTTGCGAGCAGATTCTTTTCAATTTCGCCTCGGATCTCTTGGGGATCGCGCCGAAACCCGATGGTCTCACTCCGATCGCTCAGCACAGTGAGCTGGAGGCGAAATTCTGTTTCGCTCTGACGCACTTCCATGAGCGCGGAGCGATTGATTGCCCCAATCACTTCCCCCGTCAAGGCCCCCGTCTCATCGCCCGTGGCATAAGGCACACACACAGTCGGGCGAACACCTTTGGGAAACTCAGGAGCCCAACGATAGCCACAGCTATAACCACAGAGAGCACAGAGGACACAGAGAAAAGAGGATAAACGCGCGCGTTTCGCGCCTCTGTGTCCTCTGTGCTCTCTGTGGTAAACCCTGATCATGAGACTCTTAGGCAAAAAACGAATGAAGCAGCGGCTACTTACTTTGGAGCTCATCGAGCTTGTGGCGAGCGGCTTCAGCAGCTTCGGTCGTGGGGTATTTGGCGATGACTTTGTTGTAATAGAGCAGCGAGGCGGGCGTCTTGTTTGTCCGTTCGAAAAAACGGCCTGTTTCAAAGAGGTTTTGAGCAAACAGCTCTTGCGTTTCGGCGAGGATCTTTTCTGCTTGGGCCAAGCGCGGCTCGCGAGGGAATGCAATTCGGAATTTGCGCAAATTCAACTCGGCCAAGCCGAGCAGATCGAGATCGAGGCTGGTATTTTTGCACTGCTCGAGGTAAATGCGGTGAATGGCCAAAAACCCTTCTGCTGCGTCTTCTTGCTTAGGGAATCTCCGAATGAGCGTCTGAAGGGTCTCGACTGCTGGCTTGTAATCTTCAAACTGCGCTTGGAGGCTGGCTTTTCCAAGCAGCGATTTCGAAGCCATCTCGCTGTGGGGCACTGCAGCGATGATCTCGTCGTAAATCTGAATGGCATCTTCTTTTGCAGACAACCAGTTCGGCATTTTATGCGAGCCAAATAACGGCTTGCGCGTGCCTTGCTCAAACAGTTGGGCGATCTCGAACTTCATGCGGATCGCTTCTTGAAAGTGGGCGTGACTGCCCGCTCCACTTAAATAGCCGTTGAGTGTGAGATTGGAAAGTTCGTACTGGCCGAGCTGGTAGTAGGCGTGCCCCATGAAATAGGGCGCTTCCGTCGCAAATGGGCTGGTCGCGAAGTGGTACGCGATGATGTCTGCGTAATCGATGACCGCCCACCAGTCTTGATCCGTGAGCGCCTCTTGCAAGTAACTGTTGAACTCGGTGGCGGTAGAGCTCTGGTCATCCCATACGAGATCCTGCTCTTCGAGCGCGAGTAGCGGGAGGGTGGCAGCGAGAAGGAGGAGTGAAAGCCATTTTTTCATTGAAAAATTCCTGAATAGAGCAAGGGGCTAGCATAGGAGAACAGAGCGCATTCCGTCAACTCTGGAATTTAACTCAAATAATCGCGTACGATCTCGGCTATGGCCTATATTCCTCTTCACAACCACTCCCAGTACTCGATTCTCGACTCCACTGCTTCGCCGTCGGCGCTTGCCGAAAAGGCGAAAGAATACTCGATGAGCGCACTTGCTCTCACCGACCAAGGGAACCTCTATGGGGCGGTCGACTTTTACAAGGCGTGCAAATCGCAGGGCGTCAAGCCCATCATCGGTTGCGAGATTTGGCTCAGCCCTGGCTCTCGCCACGAAAAAAAGCGCGTCCCTGGCCAGCCCAACGGGTTTCCGCTCGTGTTGATCGCCAAGAACGATCGAGGCTATCAAAATTTATGCAAGCTCTCCTCGTTGGGCTTTTTGGAAGGGTTCTATTACCAGCCGCGCATCGACAAGGAGCTCCTCGCAGCTCACGCTGAGGGGCTCTTTTGCCTGAGTGGACCGAGAACCGGTCTTCTGGGACACCTCATTCTTCACGGTACGGAAGAAAAACTCGCAAGCGAAATCGCTTGGTTTCAACAGACCTTTGGGGAGCGCTTTTATTTCGAACTGCAGCGCCATGTCGTGAGTGAAGATGCCCTTCAGCTCGACGAAAGCTGGCTCCTTCAAGCCTATCGCGAAAACGTCGCCGCCCAAGACAAAGTCAATGCCGCTTTGCTCTCTTGGTCCAAGCGTCTAAAAATTCCTTGCGTGGCTACGACCGATGTTCACTACATCGAACAGAGCGATTGGCGCGCCCACGAGATTTTACTCAACATCCAATCGGGAGAGCCGTGCGAAATTTGGGAGCGCGATTCGCAAGGCAATGCGAAAGCAAAAGTCCCAAATCCGAAGCGCGAGGTGTACCCAGCCCGTGCCCACCATTTTAAATCGCCGCGTGAAATGGAAACGCTCTTTGCCGATCTTCCCGAGGCCTTAGCGGCAACGGTCCACATTGCTGAGCAGTGCCATTGGGAATTGGACTTCAAGACGAAGCATTACCCTGTCTTCATTCCCCCTGCGCTCGAAGGAAAAAGCTATACAAAAGAAGAGCGTCTTAAAGCAGCAGAGCAATTCCTTCAGGAGCTTTGCCAAAAAAACATCGCAAGGCGCTACACCCCCGATAAACTTGCGGCCATTGCCAACGTAATCCCAGGCAAAGATCCCATGCAGATGGTGAACGAGCGGTGTGCCTATGAGCTCAGCATCCTGACCTCGAAGGGAATGTCTGATTACATGCTGATCGTGTACGATTTCATCGCCTGGGCCAAGCAAAAGCGGATCCCGATGGGACCTGGGCGCGGCTCCGCTGCGGGCTCCATTGTCGCCTACCTGACCGGGATCACGGACATTGAGCCGCTCCGCTTTCACTTGTTCTTCGAGCGGTTCATCAATCCAGAGCGGATCTCGTATCCCGATATCGACGTCGACATCTGCATGGATCGGAGGCAAGAAGTCATCGATTACGTAGTTGAAAAGTACGGCAAAGAAAAAGTCGCTCAAATCATCACGTTTGGCACGATGAAAGCCAAAATGGCGATCAAGGACATCAGCCGGACCCTCGGCGTCCCTCTTGCCAAAGCCAATGAAATCGCAGCCCTGATCCCCGAAGACCCGACGATGACGCTTGAAAAGGCGTTTCAGATGGAGCCGCAACTCGAGCAGCTCATGCAACAGAGCGAAGAGGCAAGGGCCATTCTCGAGATGGCAAAACGACTTGAAGGTTCGATCCGCAATGCCAGCACGCATGCGGCGGGCATCATCATTTCCGCAGAGCCAATCACCGATTACGTCCCGACGTGCGTCGCCAAAGATTCGAGCATGGCAGTGACCCAATTTTCGATGAAACCCGTTGAACTGGTCGGGATGTTGAAGATCGACTTTTTGGGCCTCAAGACGCTGACCGCAATCCAGCTATGCGTCGACATGATCGCGCAGCCCCAAGGACCGGTGATCGATTGGAGCAATCTGCCGCTCGATAATCGGCCCGCATTTGCTTTGCTCACCCAAGGAAAGACGCAGAGCATCTTCCAGCTCGAATCGGGCGGAATGCAAGATTTAGCAAAACAACTCCACATCGACAATTTTGAGGAAATCATCGCCGTCGGCGCTCTCTATCGTCCAGGTCCGATGGACATGATCCCTTCATTTTGCAATCGCAAACACGGACGCGAGGAGATCGAAATCGATCATCCCCTGATGAAAGAGATTCTCGGCGAGACCTATGGCGTCATGGTGTACCAAGAACAGGTCATGCAGATCGCAAGCGCTTTGGCCGGATACTCGCTCGGAGAGGGCGATGTGCTTCGCCGCGCAATGGGGAAAAAAGACAAAACCGAAATGGCCCGCCAACGGGAAAAATTCTTAAGCGGGTGCGCTCAAAAAGGGATCGGCGAAGAGCTCTCTACGCGCATTTTCGACAAAATCGAAAAATTTGCCTCGTATGGGTTTAACAAATCGCACGCTGCAGCGTATGCCTATTTGTCCTATGCGACCGCCTACTTCAAAGCCAATTATCCCAAAGAGTGGATGGCCGCCTCGATGACCTGCGATCGCGACGACACATCGAAATTGGCCAAACTCATCGGCGAGGCGCTCGCGATGCAAATCGCAATGCTTCCTCCCGACGTGAATTGTGCAGGCGCTACATTTGCAGCGACTAAAGAAGGGATCCGCTTTGCAATGAGCGGGATTAAAGGCGTTGGAGCAGCCGTCGTCGATGAAATCATCGCTGAGCGCAAACGGGGAGGGCCCTTTACGACGCTGTACGATTTCATCGAGCGCGCAGATAAAACGAAAGTCGGGAAGAAAGCGATTGAGCTGCTCGTTGAGGCAGGGTCGTTTGACACGACAGGATGGTCCCGCGACGCGATGCTGATGAGCGTCGAGGCCATGCATGCAGAAAGTTCGCGCGCGCAGAAGGAATCGTCGCGCGGCATCTTGAATCTATTCTCGCTGCTCGATGAAAAAAAACCATTCCAAGAACCGCCACGTGTTGTAAATCCATCGAGCAAAGCAAAGCTTTTGCTCCGAGAAAAAGAGCTGCTCGGCTTCTATCTAACCGGCCATCCAATGGACAGCTACAAGCACGTGCTCCAACGCCTCTCCTGCGTGCCCTTTGGAGCGTTTGAGAGTCTCGAGCACGGAGCGATTGTCCGCGCTGCCTTCATTGTCGAGACCCTCAACGTCAAGATCTCGAATAAGAGCCAGAAAAAATTTGCCATCTTGACCATCAGCGACGGCCTGCTGCGCTTCGAGCTGCCGATCTGGTCCGACATGTACGAAGAAAAGATGCCACTCTTAAGGGAAAACCAACTCCTGTACGGCGTCCTCAGCGTTGAAAGGCAGGGAAGCTCCACGAATCTGATCGCCAAATTCATCGACGATCTAACGAGCGTGGACGAGGCCAAGATCACCGCGTGTGAAGCGCTCTACGACAAATTGGTGCGCCAAGGAAAAATGGGCGAACCCAAATGGAAAGCCGCCAAAGCCGCTAAGGAAAAACAAAGTGTGGCCGCTGAGAAAGAGCCTCCAGCAACACTGGTAACGCTCCGGCTCGATGCCGACACCACGCGACTTAGCCACGTGCTCCGCCTCAAGCAATTGTTTCGCGAACACTCCGGCAAAAGCCCCGTCGAACTGCAGTTTTATCGCGGAGAAAAGCGGATCGGCTCCGTGTATGTCGATGCGAAGTGGGGCGTGAGAGCGACGCCGCTGTTTTTAGCCCAAGTTAAGCAATTAGTTAACCTTAACATGTAAGAACGCCTCTGTCTTTCCCCAAGGGAACGACACGGCAAGCGAGCGCACCAGTTCCCAGCTTGAAGACGCAAGCGGCTCGCTGATCGTAATGAGGCGGGCAGTCCGGGGCATCTGCTCGAAGAGCGGCAGCAAAGGCTCGATCTCGCGGTCGATGCCGTAGAAATACACAACGGTGGCGTCGCTTAAAGTAGTCTCGAGCATCGAGCGCTCCTCAAACACAGCGGGAATCCGAAGCATTTGGCTCAAGCTGCGAGCGAGACGCACAAATTGCGGCACCCACTCGACACCACGCACTCCACAGCCGACAAAGAGAGCAGCCCAAAGGCATGTTTTCCCTCGCCCGGAGCCAAGCTCCACATAGCGATCCGCAGCGGTGAGTCCCACCGCCTCCATGAGGCGCTGGAACTCAGTCAGTGGGGTTTCGCCGTAAGCAAAGGGCTCTGGAGAGCCACGACGCTGCAGAAACTTGCGACAAACGCGATACGGATTCCAGACAAGCGCTACCAGACCGTAGGCCAGATCGAGCAGCGCGAAGCGCCCCCGGGAGTAGTAACGAGCAATCACCTTGAGCTGTTCGCGAAAGAAAAACCACTTCACACTGAAACGGGTGATCAAGTTTCAGCTTCAGGCTCAGCCTGAATGGGCAGAGGCGCTTTTTTCTCGGCGGGGCGATAGGTCTTCACCGACCACAGCGGGAGAAGTAAGAGCGCAGTCAAGCTTGCGCAACCGATGAGGGTATAAATAAATGCGTCCCAGCCCGCATTTTTGATGATCGCACCGAGAGGCGCACCTGCAGAGGCGGCTCCTAAGTAGGCAAAGAATCCGGCAAAGCCGGTCGAGGTGGCAGCGGCTTTTTTATGGGAGAGCTCGGCGGGGGCCATCCCGATGAGAAACTGCGGGCCAAAGATGAAGAATCCAAATAAGAATAAAAAGGCTGCATCCAAGATGGGAAACGGCGTTGCGTACGCATTAAAGCCCAGCAAAACGAGGATCAGGGCGGCTGAAAATAAGACGATGACCGGGTTTCGCTTGCCCTTGAAGAGCAAATCGGAGCTCCAACCGGCAACGAGACCGCCTAAGAAACCTCCAATCTCAAACCAGCAAACACAAAAGCCTGCAGTGACTGGAGTGTAGCCTTTGACTTCGATGAGATACAGCATGCTCCAGTCGCCGACGGCGATTCGAATGACGTACACGAAAAAGTAAGTAACAGCGAGGATCCAAATGAACTTGTTGCGAAAGACGTATTTAAACAAAATTTCTTTCGTGGAGAATTCGCTTTTTTCGGACTTTCGGGATGCCTCATCGGGATAGTCATCGCGAAATTTTTCGATGGTGGGAAGGCCGAGCGATTGGGGGGTGTCGCGAAGGCAGCTCATCAAGCAAAAGCCGACGACGATGCAAATCAGGCCGGGAATGTACATGCCGTAGCGCCATCCAAATTGCTGAGAGCAAAATGCGACGACGATCGGGATCAGAGCGCCGCCGAGGTTGAGCGACGTATTCCAGGCGCTCCACCAGCGCCCCCGTTCAGAATGGGAATACCAATGAGTGAGCAACTTGGCGCAGCTCGGCCAGCCCCAACCTTGAAACCAGCCGTTGAGACCCCAAAAGATGGCGAACATCCAAAGGACCGACGACATGCCAAAAAACAGATTGAAAATGCCAGTGAGGATCAATCCGGTCGACATGAAATAGCGCGGGTTCGACCGATCGCCCAAAATGCCGCTGATGAATTTACTCGCCCCATACGAGATGCTCAAAATACTGGCGAGAAGACCGAGCTCGAATTTACCAAGCCCGAGCTCTGCTTGAAGAGCTGGCATCGCAAAGGTGAAGCTCTTGCGCGTGAAATAAAAGAAGACATAACCGACGTACATCCCTAAGAACGTGCGAAGGCGCCAGTGCTTGTACGTTTTATTTACAAGCTTCTGATCTTGAATCGGTTCAATAGCAGGCGCTGGGCGAAAAAATCGAAGGGCTTTAAGCAGATGAGTTCTCCCACTTTAAAAGGGAAAAGCCTATTCGCTACCCCTCCGTCTTGTCAACCTTTTTTGGTGCCTAAGAAATTGTTTACTTATAGGATGAGATTCATGGACTCGATCAACCTCCCAGTCGGCAGCGAACCGGAAGACCCATACGAGCGCTACCGCGTCGAGGCGCTCGAGCGCGATCGGATCGCCAAGGAGGAGTTTGCTAAAAAAAAGCAGCTCTCGCAGCAAAGCTCCCCGTTCATCGTCGCCTATTTAAAGCTCGTATACGAACATCTGCTCGCTCTATTCGAAACAAAAACTGAGCGCGGAGTCTCTACTTCTGTCGAGAAAACGACACGACAAAACCTAGCACTTTTTAAAGATTGCCTGAACATGCTGCAAGAAGAGGACCTCAGTCAGGACATCGAGTTCCTCAATCGACTCTCGCAAATTTGGTATGCGGTGCTCGAAGATAGCCTCCGATTTCGAAAAACGTCTCCATTTGCCCTCGCATTCCGGACACTGCTGCGCGAGCTTCAACACTACCCGGAAGGCGCGGAGCATAGCCTTGGCTATTATTTCTCCGAGTATGCGGGCCAGACATGGCTCCCCTTCCCCTACATGGAACTCATGATGAACATCCATCGCGCGCACAAAGCAAACCGCGACGCAAGCCCGCTCACCCGCTGGTGTGCAGAAATCGATCAGCTCATCGCACTCTTGAATCCTACTTGATTAATCCGTATGCTACTCGTGCATGAAAATTCAGATCCCGAAGGGGACCTTTGACATTTTGCCCTACGCGTGTGAAGAGCCTTGGCGCCTCACCGACCTGTGGATCCATGCCGAACAGCTGATCCGACAGACGGCGGCAGATTACGGCTATCGCGAAATCCGGACGCCCATCTACGAGCGGACCGAACTCTTCGATCGCGGTGTTGGTGAGTCGACCGACATCGTGATGAAGGAGATGTTCACGTTTGAAGATCGCGGAGGCAGATCCATTTCGCTCCGCCCTGAAGGAACGGCCTCGGTTGCCCGCGCGTTTGTCGAAAATCACCTTGCGCAAGAGGGAAGTGTCCATAAGTTTTTCTACATCGGCCCGATGTTTCGCTACGAGCGACCTCAGTCGGGCAGATACCGCCAGCACCACCAATTCGGTGTCGAGGCGTACGGCAATGGAGATCCTGAACAAGATGCAGAGGTCATCGATTTTTTGCTCCAATTATATCGACGCCTCGGCTTGGCTAAACTCAAAGTACACATCAACACTGTAGGAGATGCCCCATCGCGCGCGCGTTATCGAGAGGCTTTGCTTGCGTATTTGGCCCCGCATGTCGCACAGCTATCCGCTGACAGCCAAGCACGCCTCGAGAAAAATCCGCTTCGCATCCTCGACTCCAAAGATCCAGCTGACCGAGAGATCGTCCAAGGAGCGCCTTCTATTTTAGAGTATCTGACTCCCGAAGCAGGTCAGCATTTCCAAGCAGTATGTCATCTCCTGACACAACTCAAAGTTGAGTATGTCATCGATCATAAACTCGTGCGCGGGCTCGATTACTACAACAAAACGGTCTTTGAGGTCCTCACTGAGGATCTCGGAGCGCAAAACACCATCGGCGCTGGAGGACGCTACGACGGCCTCGTCGGTCAGCTCGGCGGCCCCGATCTCCCTGCAGTCGGCTTTGCAACCGGTTTGGAGCGCGTCTTGCAGGTCCTGACGGCGCAGGGCGTCCCATATCCTTCAACAACGCGCCCGTTTGTCTACTTCATTCCGCTCGGAGACGAGGCCAAAGAAGCGACCTTTTTGCTCACCTCGCAGTGTCGCCATGCCGGGCTACCCGCAGGGCTCGAGCTCAGCGCCAAAAAAGTAAACGTCGCCATTCAAAACGGCCTGAAGGCAGAATCCACTTACTGCTGTATTATCGGTTCGCAAGAGTTGCAAACAAACCGCGTCAAGCTCAAAGAGCTCGCGACGCGCCAAGAAATCGAGATCCCGCTCGACAAACTCATCTCTGAATTGAGGAGGCTTTATACGCATCCTTGTTAAAAATTGCACATTGTGGGCATGTGAAAGCTGCCGAATTTCGACGATCGCAAAGTGGCTTGTATTGGGTTAATACTAGCCACTTTGCGATCGCCGAAATTAGGCGCTTTGACATGCCCACAATGTGCAATTTTTAACAAGGACGCGTATTATGCTGATCGCTCTACTGGCATTCATTCTCGCAGCCAATGACACCGCTAAATTATCCGAAGCAATCGGCCACATGCTCGGTAAACACCTACACGAGCTCCCACTCAACATGGAAGCGATCGCGAAGGGCCTCAGCGACGAGGCTGAAGGCAAGGCCTCGCCAATGGACGAAGAGACCTGCCTTGAACAGCTGGCTCTCTTGAACGCAATCGAGCAGCGCGAAGCCGCTGAAGAGTTTCTTCGCAAAAATGGAGAAAAAACCACTGTTCACTCTCTACTCGATGGCAAGCTCCAATACGAAATCGTGCGCGAAGGAACCGGCGAACCCGTGGCGGCTTACCATTCGCCTCTCGTTCGCTTCGAGGGCAATCGCGAAGAGGTCGTTGTACTCCAAGAAGCAATGCCAGGCCTGAAAGCGGGTCTTGAGGGAATGCACGAGGGCGAAATTCGACGCCTCTTCATTCATCCAGAGCTCGGGGGCGATGGAATTGGCGGTCCACTCTGCACAATGGAAGTAGAACTTCTTCGCGCAGATGCTAGCGGAGATGCACAAGCTGCCTATGAGCGAGAAAACCTTCCCGAAGTGCCACCGCTCCGATGAAGTGCGTCCTCTGGCAGCCAGAAATTCCTCAGAACACAGGGAACATCGCTCGCACCTGCGCTGCAACCGGCGTTGGGCTCGTGCTGGTGCGTCCCCTTGGCTTTAGCCTTGCAAACCGACACATGCGACGTGCAGGACTCGATTACTGGGACCGCGTTGCAGTGGAGCTCGTCGATGAATTGGAGAGTGGGAGCGCGCCATTGTTTTTCTTTTCCAGCAAGGCAAACGCGCGGTATTCGGACGCAAAGTTTACCAGCGACGCCCTGCTCGTATTCGGCTCAGAGACGCGGGGGCTTCCACAAGAGTTGTGGGAGAACTATCCCGACCGTTTTTACAAAATTCCCATGATCGAAGGACAGCGTTGCTTGAACCTCGCGTCGAGCGCCGCGATCGTCATTTATGAAGCGCTCCGCCAGCTTAATTTCATGCCAATTACTTGAGTTTTTCCAAGTTTTTGGCTTGAATTTAGGACTGTTATCTGGGAAATATGCATGGCGCCTTCTAAAGGAGTTTGTTAGAATTAAGGCAAATGGATTGGGGGTTACCCGGTCGGCGCTAGACCTCGGAGAGATCCGAGGTCTTTCGCTTTCATGGCTTTACTCGCTTTATTTCGCGGAAATTGCTGTCCTTAGCAGTTACAACTGGCTCACTTGTATTACTTTTTCGACACACTCCCAAGAAGCACCGACACCACAATGCTAACGAGCAGCGACGTCGTAAACGGCAGGTAAATCACAGCGTCGCCCTTTTTCAAGATCAAATCTCCAGGCAGCCGCCCAATCCAAGAAGAGACAAACGGAATCTCAACCTGAAAGTGCAAGATGCATCCAGTCGCAATCACCAGAAAAAGGGCGCAAGTCAAAAACTTGAGTATCACAGCGCGGAAGAGACGAATTGTTTAATTGCGGCGGCATTGCGCAGACCCACCAGCTGCCCCACCTTCTTGCCGTCCTTAAACAAGATCATTGTTGGCACTGAGGAAACTTCATAATCCGCTGCTACTCGCTGCGCCGAGTCGATGTCGACCTTTGCAATCTTGGCTTTGCCCAGCACGTCTTTGGCCACTTCTTCAAGAACTGGCGCAAGCATGCGGCAAGGTCCACACCATTCGGCGTGGAAGTCGACCAACGTCACCCCTTTTTGGATGGCGGCGTTGAACGTATCGTCGGTCAGGTGTTGGATCGAGTCGTGAGACATGAGGGGGCTCCTGGTTTAAATGAGCCATCATACAGAAACGAGCGATTTTTTTGGTTTAGCGAAATAGGCTCTCTCCCATAGAATGAGCCCCCTGCTCCCGCGGCCATGGCGGAACTGGCAGACGCGCTAGATTCAGGTTCTAGTCGGGGCAACCCGGTGGATGTTCGACTCATCTTGGCCGCAATTTATGAATACTGCTGTTGTTGCAAATGGTCTTTGCGAAGACCTCGATGCCTTGCGAGAGCTCCTCTTGCCCTACAAGCGCATCGTCGCTGTAGATGGCGGCCTCAACACCTGTAAGGCATTGGGAATCAATCCTTCGCTCCTCGTCGGCGACTTCGACTCCACCTCTACTCAGCTGCTCGCAGAATACAAGCAGGTCCCCAAAATCACCCTGCCTACAGACAAAGACCAAACAGATCTCGAGGTTGCCCTCGAGCATGAATTCGCTCAAGGCGCGGGGCGCATCACACTCTTCGGAGCGGCGGGACACCGCCTGGACCACTCCGCGACGAACCTGTTGCTGCTGTCGAGGTACCCAGGACGCCTGAAAATGGAGACGGAGCGAGAGACTGTGTTTGCGATTCAGGGCGAGGCGTTCATCGAAGCGCATGTAGGTCAAACGTTATCGCTCGTGCCGCTGACAGGCCCTGTGCGGGGAATCACAACCGTTGGCCTCAAGTGGGAACTCGCAGGGCGTGACCTCGACTACCAGTTCGTGGGGATCTCGAATGTGTGTTTAAGGAGCCAGGTACGCATCCATGTGCAAGACGGCATCCTCACCTGCTTTTTGGTAAGATAATCTTGAATTCAAGGCGGCGTCCCACGAGCCCCTGCCTCCACCCACGCCTTGAGCGCCTTCAACGCTCCTGCCATCCGCTCAAGGATGCGCCGCTCGGCGTCCCGCTTGTCGAGCCCTTCGAATTCTTCCCATTCGATTGGGGAACCGAAGACGCAAAGGATGCGTCCCCATAATTTGGGGAATTTTTTGCCAGGCGGCCAGGCGGCAAATGTGCCGTGGACATAGACGGGCTGGACCCGGCAGCGGGCTTGTCTGACCAAAAAGGGGAGTCCCCGTTCGATGGGTTGAAGCGCTCCATCGACTGAGCGCTTCCCTTCCGGAAATACGATGACTTTGTGACCTGCATGCAGTAAGTCGATGAGCAGGCGAAATGTACTGGCGTCCGATGGGCTCCGTGCGACAGGATGGGAGTTCAGACGGCGAATCAACGAGCCTAGCAGAGGCACGCGAAATAGCGATTCTTTGGCTAAGAAGTGAACTTCCTGAGGACATGAAACCGAAACGACTGGCGGATCCAGATGGGATGCGTGATTGGACGCGATGATCGCAGCGCCTGGTTTAAAGTGCTCTACCCCGAACACGCGGAAGTGATAAAACAGCCCAAAAAAAAACCGAGCCGTCCGGAGAACAGCTCCGTAAAAAAGGCCCATCCCGGAACGCTTTTTGCACGCGCGCACAAGCGCGACGACTTGGTCGATGGCCTCGGCTGAACTTAAACGGGACGTATCGATCAAGACGGCATCGCTTGCTCGCTTGAGCGGCGAGATCGCCCGCGTCGAGTCGCTGTGGTCCCTCTTTTCGAGGTCGGTTAAGATTTGCTCGTGGGTTAGCGATTGCTCGAGGTCGGGGAATTTTGTCAAAAGCTCTTGGTATCTCCGCTCTGCTCGAATTTTAGGGTCTGCAGTTAAAAAGACTTTCACATCTGCATGGGGAAATACGACAGTCCCCATGTCACGCCCTTCAAATACGGCGTTATTTCCATTGCCGAATTCCCGCTGAATCTTGACCAGCGCCTTTCGCACCTCGGCATAGGTCGAAATCTTGGACGCCGCTGCGGAAATTTGAGGCGTTCGAATCGCCTCGCTCACATCGATGCCATCGACTTTATAGATGCGCCCGCGCGTGCTGCTCGTTTCAATGACGTAGCGAAACGAAGGAATTTGCTGTTTCACTCGCTCTTCATCGCTCGGATCCACGCCGACTTTTAAAACCCACCACGCCATGGAGCGATACATCGCGCCTGTATCGAAAAAGGTGATCCCCAGTTTCTTCGCAACTCCCTTCGCAACAGTCGATTTACCCGTTCCAGACGGGCCGTCAATAGCAATGATCATAAATGGTTCATCCGACTAATGCGTACCTGCCTTTGTTGCATGATTTGTTTTCGCCTAAGTTTCTCATGATCAGGGTTCACCACAGAGGGCACAGAGAACACAGAGGCTTTGAAACGCGACTTTTGTACTTTTTCTCTGTGGCCTCTGTGGTTCATTTATAAATCCAGGTACGCATTAGTCGGATGAACCTCATAAATGTAAATACACGTAAAGAATCGGAGCGTTGAAGAGCAACGAGTCGATTGAGTCGAGCACGCCGCCAAGGCCTGGCAACGTATTGCTGTCTTTTTTATTGGCGTCGCGCTTGAGGAGCGATTCTGCCAGATCGCTGAATTGGCCGATGACGCCGAGAAGAATGCCTAGCGTCAAGGCTTCTGTGAAACTCAAGCGAGCAAAGAATAAAAACCCAAGGCTTGCAGCCATCGCGCAGAGAAGTCCACACAGGGCCCCTTCCACTGTTTTTTTAGGCGATATGCTGGGAGCGAGCAACCGCTTGCCCCATAGGCTTCCTCCAAAATAGGCGCCGATGTCGGTGATCTTGGTCACAATCAACAAATAAGCGATCCAACCGGGACCACTGCCGTAGAGCATGCCGAGAATCATCCCAAGAGGTACCGCGATGTAGATGAGACCAAACGTCGAGACAGCGAGATTCACAATGGCGCCCTCTTTTTGCCGAAAGTGAAACGCAAATAAGATCAAAAATCCGACGAAAAATACGAGAATCGGAAGGAGGGGTGTCCACGGCAAGGGATAAAACGAAAGGATCCCGATGCCCGCAAGCGGCGCAAGCACGGAGACAATCATCTGGACCCCTTTGGCTTTGGCAAACTGGGCATACTCCCAAATCGCCACCGCTCCAAGCAATGCGAGCAGAACGCTGATGAGATAGGAAAATGGGAAGCTCTTCGCAAACAATAAGAGAACAACGACAATTGCAATGACGATGGAAGAGACAAATAAACGGCGTCCTAAATCTTTCATCAACAAGCTCCTTTTCGTCTTGAGCGGGCCTGGAATTCAAGCAAGGCCTCATAGAGGTGTTTTGGAGAAAAGTCGGGCCACAAGACCTGCGTCGTGTAGATTTCGGCGTAAGAAATTTGCCAGAGCAAAAAGTTGCTGACCCGAAGCTCTCCACTCGGTCGGATCAGTAAGTCAGGATCTCCATAAGGAGCTGTATCTAAATGACTTGCAATAAAATCTTCGGTGAGCTGCTGAGGGGTGATTTTTTCTTGGTCGTGGCGCGCTAAGATCTTGGAAATCGCCCGTCGAATTTCATCGCGCCCTCCGTAATTCACGGCCAAGACGAGATTGATCCGATTGCAAAGCGCTGTCCGTTGCTTAGCCGATGCAATCGCCGCCTGACAGCGGAAAGGAAGGCGCGCCACATCGCCGATGGTCTGAAGTCGAACGCCCTCTTGCTCCATCATCTCTTGCTTATGAAGAAGATAAAACTCCAAGATATTCATCAGCGCTTCGACTTCCTCTTCAGAGCGACTCCAGTTCTCCGTGGAAAACGCATAGACTGTCAGCGTCTCGACCCCTAGCTCTGCACTCGCTTTCACGACGTCCATGAGCACATTCGCCCCTTCCCAGTGCCCCATCATCGGCGGCAAGCTATGCCGCTTTGCCCAGCGCCGATTGCCATCCATCATCAAGGCGACATGGCGCGGGATTCGATGCAAATCAAGCTCTGGAGGAGCAAAACGCTTTTCAAGAACGGTCATCGGACAGGCTCCTTCCACACCGTTTGGCTCCGCTCTGGCCCCACGGAGACAAGCGCAATGGGAACACGCACGAGCTCCTCCAATCGCTCCAAATACCGTTTGGCATTCCGCGGGAGATCGGCGTAAGCGCTCAGAGCGCCCGTTGGCGTCCTCCAGCCTTTGAGGACTTCGTAGATGGGCTCAACCGTTTCAAGGACTTCGCGAGTCACTGGGAAACAAGCGTGGTTTTTATACCCCACGCACACAGGAATTTCCTCCAATGCATCGAGGATGTCGAGTTTTGTGATGGCCAACGCATCAGCCCCGTTGAGGACGACCGTGTGCTTGAGAAGCGGAACGTCCAACCATCCAATGCGCCGTTTGCGCCCGGTCGTGGTCCCAATTTCGCGCGACGCATGGTGATCTGGAAATTTTGCCAGTTCGTCCGTTTTAAGCTCCGTCGGAAACGGACCATTGCCCACGCGCGTCGTATACGCCTTTGTAACGCCGAGCACAGAGCCAATGCGCGAGGGTCCAAAACCAAAGCCCGAGCACGCCCCGCCTGCAAGCGTGCACGATGAGGTCACAAACGGATAGGTCCCAAACGTCGCATCGAGAAGCGCTCCTTGCGCACCTTCAAATAAAATCGATTCACCCCGGCTCGCAGCGTCGTAGAGCATCTCTTCGACAGGAGCTACCAAGGGCTTAAGACGCGCGCCATAGGCCGTATAACTTTGAATGAGCGATTCAAGATCGATCGGCGCGTGGGCGTAGAGTTTTTGCAGCTCTTCATTCTTGTAGGCAAGAAGCGCACGAATGCGCGAAGAGACAAGTGAAGGTTCCACGAGTTCTGCCAGTTGAAGGCCAATGCGCTGCGCCTTATCCGCGTAGCAAGGGCCGATGCCGCGACCTGTGGTCCCGACAGCCATCGAGCCTTTGCGAAGCTCCTGGAGCCGATCGAGAATGGGGTGATAGGGGAGAACAATCTGGGCATACGGAGAGAGAAAAAGACGCCCTTCGAACTGCACGCCAGCTGCCGTCAGCGCATCGAGCTCCTTCAAAAGCGAGACGGGATCGATCACCGTGCCGCCGCCGATGTAACACTGAGTGTGGGGGTACAGGATGCCAGAGGGAATGAGATGAAAACGAAACTCTTGGGACCCTACCACAATCGTATGACCCGCGTTATTGCCACCTTGGGCACGAGCGATGTGTTTGGCGCGTTCAGACAGCAAGTCGATGACTTTGCCTTTACCCTCGTCGCCCCATTGCATGCCGACGACAACTCTTGTGTGGTAGTGTTTTGTCATAGAGCCAATCTTGGCATCGATCATAGCGGATACACGCCATATCCCCCAAGAACTCTTTTTGATTGGACATGTGAGTGCATGCTTTTATATAGTCCTAAGGTCTACTTCGGAGATCGTCAATGGAAAAAAAGAGGAAATGGCAACTCGTTCTCATCCTGAGTGTCCTCGCTCTCACTATCTACAACATTCTTCCCACCCTTCTGTACTACGCCAAGCCGTTGAAATCGCCAATCACTGCTGTGTCAGCGCGTAAGATCGCGCAAGAAATCAGCGCGCGCGTCGATCAGCTCGAGCCCGATGCACTTGATTGGATCTCTTCGTATTGCGATCTTCTGAATGTCCATCCAACATCCACGACACATCGCGAAGGCATCATAACGGTTGCGTTCGCAAAAGCAGAAGACGCTTCCACACTCCGAAAATTTTTGCCCCGCGCTGGAGCGCTTCTCCCTTTCTCGCCTGCGCAGCTGATTGTCGCCTCTTCAAACGATCCCAAAGAAGTGATTGTCCAACGGCTGATCGATTTTCGCTTCAGCGATCATTCACTCGACGAACTCTTCACCTTTGTCCCGAAAAATTCCGCTGAAGGCGCGCGGCTTGTTGAAGCCAGAGCGGATGCGGTGCGCGCTGCTCTGCTTGCCCCCTCGAGAACAGCTCTGATCGCCAAACTACTCGCAAATTCACTGCCCGACTCCGCCCGTAAAAACGGGCTTTCCTTGCTTGCCGCCTCGGTGCTAGAGATTGAGAGCGTATACGCCCCGCACCCACAGCTGGCCAAACGGCTCGCTGGACGGATGGCTCCTGAGCTCCGCTCTGAAGCGCTTCTCGAAGCGTTTGCAACCGTTCGCGATACGCTGAAGAAAGAGGGCACCGAAGCGGAAGTGCTCGAATTTGCCCGAGCAGAGCGTTTCTTGAAAGATCATGCGGGACTCTTTGCGCCCTATGGAGAAAATCCAGTGTTTCGAAGCGTCGAAATCGATGCCGAAAACGGATCCTTAAAGTTGAAATTGCATCCCGATTTGATCGGAGCCAAAGGGGTCGATTCGTTTGTCCTCGACGCCCTCGCCTCTGTGACGCATCGCGTGGGTGAAAGCGCTGAGCGCGCAGGAGATGAGTATGCGATCCCCCTATATCGCATGGCCAATGCAAGCGGTCACCTCCTCCTCAATCTCGAGCTTCTCGCAAAACAAAAAAGCGGCTCGCTGACGCAAGCGCTTCGCGCCGCCTGGCATCCCACCCATCCAGACCTCGTCAATTTGCCCATTGTCACGAGCGCAGACTACGCGGCGCTATCTCCTAAGGACAAAGCGCTTTGCTTGGTTGTGTCTACCCCAGAACCAAGTCAGTTCGAGACCTCCCTCTACGTTCGGGCAATCGGCCTCGATCGCATTGCGCGAAGCTATGACGACGCTCCCGCATCGATGCTGGGCACTACGCTGATGAACGACGTCCGCTCCCTCCATGGACTTTTAAGTGCCAAAGGCTTCATGCCAGCCACTTCTCCGAATGGAGAAATGGCCTTTGAGCTCAGCCATTTTCACGCCCCGCTCCTCGCAGCGACCCGCGAAGAGTTTCGCGTCATGGGACATAAGGCCGCGCTGGAAGTCGCCGACATCGAACAGCGCATTTTAACTGCGAACAAACTCGACACCGCCATTCACGATGATCTGTTGAAATGGGATGACGAATACCGCACTGCCCAAATCAGCATGTACCCAGAAGCGAGATTGGAAGTACCAGCGCCGACAAAAAACCTATTTTGGGAAAACGTCAAACTCTCGCTTAAGAAAACCTGGCGTGGCGATGAACGAAAGGTGTTGAAGTGGGGCCTCGACTTATCTGGCGGAAAAACCGTGCAGATTGAACTGCGCGACGTGCAAAATCGCCCCGTCACCGACGAGCTAGCCATCAACCAAGGAGTGAGCGAACTCTTTCAGCGCGTCAATGGAATGGGCGTATCGGATATCTCCATTCGACAAACAGGTCACCTCATCACACTCGACTTCCCTGGAAGTGGCTCTTTAAGCGCAAGCGATTTAGTCAAAGCCTCCTCAATGCATTTTCACGTAGTCAATGAAAAATTTGGCGTCCTGAATCCGACGCTGCACTCTGCCGTCGAGCATTTTTTACAAGGCGTCTGGAATGAAGCGTTAGTGACCCACCGAACCGATCCCGAGAACGTACAGCGCATCGCAACCAATCACTTAGCCCAAGACAATCAAAACGCCCTGAAACTGCGCGAGCAGGGGCTTAAATTAACGCCCATTGAAGGCGCGAGCAGTGAAGACGCTTCGCTTTCCAAAGTAGTCATGTTTCGCAAACCATCGCACCAAGGACATCCTCTTCTCATCGTGTTTGCAAGCCACGCGCTCGAAGGATCGAGCTTAGAAAATATCCTTTCGAACTACGATCCGACAAAAGGCAATTACCTCTCCTTTGAAGTCTCTCGCTCAGCGCAAGAGCGCTGCGTTGCATGGACATCTCAATATTGCAAAGAGCGCATTGCTGGGACGTCTCGCGATTTCGGATCCCGCTTACAAGGCTGGCGCATGGCCGTTCTCCTCAATGGCACCGTCATCACCGCTCCCACATTGGTCGAGCCAATTAAATCCAGCGCCTCGATCACCGGCAACTTTTCCCACCGCGAAGTCAATCAGCTCGTCTCAGATCTTCGCGCAGGATCGCTGACGTTTACGCCCCACATTTTATCCGAGAAAAACGTCAGCCCAGAATTGGGCAAAGCCGATCGAATGAAGGGCATTGGAGCCATGGCGGTCGCGTTGGCGCTCGTCATCGGCGCGATGATCGCCTATTACCGATTTGCAGGCGTGGTGGCCTCCGTGGCCGTTTTATTCAACCTGCTCATCCTCTGGGCAACTCTCCAAAACATCGGCGCCTCGCTCTCTTTAGCGGGCATCGCAGGCATCATCCTGACGGTCGGGATGGCAGTCGATGCCAACGTCCTCGTATTCGAACGAATTAAAGAGGAGTTTGCCGCCTCAGGACGGATCGCATCCGCCATTCGCGCAGGGTATGAAAAGGCATTCAGCGCCATTTTGGACTCCAACTTAACGACCATCATCGCCGCGCTCATTTTACTCAATTTCGATGCGGGCCCAATCAAAGCATTTGCCGTGAGCATGATCATCGGCATCGCGTCTTCGATGTTCACCGCCCTCTTCATGACCCGCTTTTATTTCGAAGGATGGGTGCAGCGCAGCGCAAACAAAACCCTCGCCATGGCGAACTGGATTCGCTCTTCCAGCGTTGATTTCCTCAAGCGGGCACGGCTCGCATTTAGCATTGGACTCTTCATCATCGCGCTTGGCGGCACAATGCTCTGGATCGAGCGCGCCCAAATCTTTGGCATGGACTTTACTGGCGGCTACGCCCTCTCCATCGAACTTCAGAAGAGCGCCCCCCAAGATTCTCCGAGCGCTCTTGCAACTGCGCTCTGCGCAGCTGGCCTACAAGACTCCGACTTCCGAATTCGGCAACACAGCCCAGAGACCCACTTCCAAATTTTCTTGAGCCAAGCGCTTGAGGAATCGGGCAAGCCGTTCCATGGCTTGAAACTCGCAGGGCCCCACGAAAACCCCCGCCTCGAGTGGGTGCTTAGCGCGCTCCAACGGAGCGGCGTCCAACTCACCTCCGCCTCGTTGCACGCTGCAGAAACCAACTGGACGACCATGAGCGGCCAGATGTCCGACACCATGCGCAATCACGCACTCATTGGACTGGGAGCCGCCTTCCTCTGCATCTTCCTCTACATCGCCATCCGCTTTGAGTATACCTACGCCATGGCCGCCATCGGCTGTTTGCTTCACGATGTGCTAGTCACGGTCGGTTTCATGAGTTTGCTACACGCCTGTGGTGTCCCCATTCAAATCGACCTCAATGCCATCGCCGCGCTCATGACCATCATCGGCTATTCGCTCAACGACACCATCATCATCTTCGACCGCGTCCGTGAAGACGCCCGCGCCCACCCCCATCACCCCCTTCCACGCATCGTCAACCACGCAGTGAATGCAACGCTCAGTCGCACCACCATCACATCGGGCACAACGCTTCTCGTCCTGCTCGCACTCCTCGCATTAGGCGGCGCATCCGTCTTCAGCTTTGCCCTTTTCATGACCGTCGGCGTCGTCGTCGGCACAATCTCGTCGTGGGTCATCGCCTGCCCCCTCATGCTGTGGTTCCACAGACGAGGAGCAGAACAAGTGGAATACGGAAGCCAGGGTTAACCCCGCTTTGCTTTGTTGCATAATTCAGTAAGTCTTCAAGCTGTTGATAGGAAAAAAAATTATAACCACAGAGAGCACAGAGAACACAGAGGCTTTGAAACGCGCATTTTTATCCTCTTTTCTCTCGAGTCCTCTGTGGTTATATTTTTTTCCCATCAACAGCTTGAAGACTTACTGAATTATGCAACAAAGCCCCCCCTGCTTTGCTT
>CAYGHT010000008.1:25432-26267 GCA_964349755.1 uncultured bacterium | reverse complement strand
CGTTTTTCCATGGAAAAACGTGGCTAGCTACCACGTTTTCCTAAGGAATCATTGATTTTTCTAGAAAAATCGCTTACCATTCAGTCATGAAGCGCGACATTTCTAAACAGCTCGAGGCCTGGAAGCGATCTAATCGACGCAAGCCGCTGATTTTAAACGGCGCCAGGCAGGTAGGCAAGACCTATTCGCTGAAGGAATTCGGCAAATCCTCGTATAAAAACACGGCCTACCTCAATTTCGAGAAAGACCACAAACTCACAGCCTATTTTGAAGGCACACTGGACCCGAAAAACCTCATCAAGATCTTAAGTATCCACACAGAGGTGGAAATCACGCCCCACGACACGTTGCTGATTTTTGATGAGATTCAGCAGAGCCCAAAAGCGCTCAACAGCTTGAAATACTTTTGCGAGGAGGCAAACGAATATCACATCATCGCTGCGGGCTCGCTCCTCGGAGTGAAGATGGCGCAAGAAGAGGGCTTCCCAGTTGGCAAAGTCAATTTCTTACACCATTATCCGCTGAGCTTTTTTGAGTTCCTCTCGGCCACCGAGCAGACCCAAACCAGAGCATTCCTAGAAGAGTATCAGGGATTCGAGCCTCTCCCCTCACCGCTGCATGAAAAATTGATCGAGCAGCTCAAAACGTACCTGTTTGTCGGCGGCATGCCCGAAGCAGTGCTCGAATACACCAAACGGGGCCATCTGAATGTCGTTCGAGAAATTCAGCTAGAAATTTTAAACGCATACGAAAGAGATTTCGCCAAACACGCACCCCCTCATGAAATCATGAAAATCACGACTACCTGGCACACCATCCCAACACAACTGGCAAG
>CAYGHT010000008.1:0-25422 GCA_964349755.1 uncultured bacterium | reverse complement strand
GAAAATCACGACGGTCTGGAAACAAATTCATCGCCAATTGGCCAAAGAAAACAAGAAATTCATCTTCGCTGCCATCCGAAAAAGCGCGCGAGGAAGGGATTACGAAGAGGCCATTCAATGGCTCTCCGACGCAGGCTTGATCCATTTGAGCCATCTCGTAGAAACGCCTAAATTCCCCTTAAGCGCTTACGCAGACACAAATGCCTTCAAACTCTTTCTCTTAGACGTCGGTCTGCTTGGAGCGCAAAGCAATCTCTCCGCGCGCGCGCTTCTCGAAGGAGATCTTTTGTTCACAGAATTCAAAGGCGCACTAACCGAAAACTACATTGCCCAAGAGCTCATCGCAGCGAAGCGCGCATTGTTCTATTGGACCAGTGAAGCGACTGCCGAGGTCGATTTTCTCCTCGAAGGAGACCACGAGATCTACCCAGTGGAAGTGAAGTCGGGAAGCAGCCAGAAAAAGAAAAGCTTGCTCGTGTATGACGCCAAATACTCCCCTTCCAAGCTGACGCGCGCCAGCGTGATGAATCTAAAACACGACGGCCAAATTTACAATTATCCGCTGTATTTGGCGTGCAAGCTATAGTGCGCTCTTCAAATTGTCTCACAGCCTGTGAGACTTTAAGAAATCGTCTCCACAATCATCGCTTTACACCCGAGCGGCTTTGTGTGGGTCCCTGTTCTATTACGTCGAGAATAGGCCATTTGGCGTAATATCGGCGTAATAGGACGACTCAACTCTTTCTCTATAAGTAATTTGAAAAACAACCATGGAAATGCGTAGAGGGCGGAAAGATTCTATAAATATGTAGCCTGGATGTTGAGCTGAGGATAACGGCGGAATTGCTCTTCACGCACCCTTTCGGTTCCACCAAGCCATCGAATGTGCAGGGTTAATGGGCGATTGAGCGCTCCTAATTTTTCAATGACATATGGAGTGATTATATCGAGCGCACTCACCCGCTCAAAGACTTCAAAATGAATCGACTGAATGGACGGATGATTGCGAACAAAACAAATAACTGTGTCATCGTTAGACCAGTCATTAAAATGAAATTCCTCGAGGTTCTTCGGAAAGAACTCCGTCAAATTAGGCACTAAGATTAATCCTTTCAAGGAAAGAACTCTTAGACTGGAGCACCCAGATAATGCTTGAAGATCAGCTTCTGAAATCGAGCCAACGCGCTGGTGAAGCTCTAAACTGAGCAATCGCTGATTTTCGAGGCGACCTTGAGAGCGCTGAACGAGACCCGAAAGCCAGCCGTCACGCATCTCTCCTTGTATCATACTTACCCCCCTAAGACCATCTAACGAAAGATGTTGCAAAGGACACTGCTCACAAAATGCTTGCAGAGCTGCTGAAGTGATTAGGGTAAGTCCGTGCAAAGTCAACCGTTGCAACTGTTGCAATGCTGCAAGTTCGTTCAAGGACGCATCTGTTGGCTGCGTCCCGCCTTCTGCGCCGTCTATCGAAAAGCTTGTAAATCTCGGACACGAGCATAAGGCTCGGATCACGGCATCGCCACCACTCTTGAGCGAAACAGCTTCAAGCTGATTCTGAAGATGCCCAATCACTTGAATCTGCTGTTCATCAGAAAGACCACTAGGAGCTGCGAAAGAGATAAGGTTCGGCAATTTTTTTATGAGCTCGAAAAACTCTGCATCTGAGAGCGCCAGGGAAGAAAAATCCACATGCTTGATTTTGTTCACGTCAAGAGAATCAATTGCTTGTCGAATGGTTTCAACGGTTGTGTTTCTCGGGAAAGCGATCGCTGTTAAACCGCTGCATTTTCTCACCAATTCCAGAAACGTGGATGCTTCCAGCGGTTTGACTAATTTGAGGCTCTGTGCACTTTTTAAAATCCCATTCGCGTTTGGATAACTCGAAATTTCATTGAGATTCCAGTCGGTCAGTTCGCCATGACTGCGATAAAATGCTGCCTGACCCAAAACAGTTGATGTTTGTGCAAAAAGCTCTCTTGCTTCTTCTGGTCGAAGAGCTGAAAGCACAATCGCAGCAAGATTCTCTTGCTCCAAAAGAGCCCCTTTCAAACTTAGGGTATTTTCCACTCTCCACTGGCCCGCCTTCTTCAGAAGGCGTCCCTCTACAGCCATCACGAGAATGTCGTAGACAAATGCAAAGATGCTGAGCAATGCGATCTTGGTTATCTTAGACAAGGTGATCCCTTGACCATCGCCTAGACGAATCGAGTCGTATGTAATCGGAAGAGTCGAGTGACCTGTCCAGACCCAACGAGAAGCGTTGAAATAATAATAGCTTGTTGTCTGCCCCATAATGGACTAAGATTTTATTCGAACGAAGCCTTTTTGAGCTAGATAAACAAAAATTTATTTCAAGCTAACTGAAACTAAAAAACTTAACATGAGATCAGACCTATTCGACCGTCGGATCAATGAATGAACATGAAAACCAAGAAACACATCGGCTCCAATCTTGATGACTTTCTGAGAGAAGAAGGTATCTTGCAAGAAGTCGAAGAGGCCGTGGCAAAGCGACTCAGAGAAAAGCCGACTTCAAGAAATCGTCTCCACAACCATCGTGTTGGTGGATCCCTTCTGACCAAACGGCGTCCCCGTTGTCACAACGACGACATCCCCCACAGCGATCAAGCCGCGAGCGAGCGCTAGATTGCTCGCTAACGCAAACGCTTGCCTGAAGTTGTCGCACCGTCCCCCAAGCAGCGGCACGACTCCCCAATTCAATGCGAGCTGGTGGTAGGTGCTGGGGTCATCTGTGAGCGCGATGATGGGCATTTCGGGGCGCAGACGCGACACCAAACGGGCCGTTGCACCTGTGGCCGTGAAGGAGAAAATCGCTTTGGCTTTAGCGCCGTAGGCGGTTTTGACAGCGGCCATGGCGATCGCAGACGAAAGATCGCTCTCTTCGCATTGCGAGCGGTGTTCAAAAAAGGCGCGGTAGTCGAAGTCGCTTTCCGCCTCTTGCGCAATGCTGCGCATCCGTTGCACAGTTTCAATGGGGTATTTGCCCACTGCAGTTTCTCCCGAGAGCATGATGCAAGAGGTCGCATCGTAGATGGCGTTGGCCACATCGGACACTTCAGCGCGGGTTGGGCGCGGGTTTGTGATCATCGACTCGAGCATCTGCGTGGCGGTGATCGACGGCTTTGATGCTTGAAAGCATTTGCGGATCATCATTTTCTGAAGTTTGGGCACTAGCGCTAAATCTAACTCCACACCGAGATCGCCACGCGCGATCATGATGCCATCTGCCACTTCCACAATCTTGTCGAATTGCTCGATCCCCTCCGTACTCTCGATCTTGGCCACGACCAAGATATTGGGCTTGCCGTGCTTTTCCAGCTCTTTTCTAATCGCAAGGATGTGTTCTGCAGAGCGGATGAATGAGCCCGCTACGACCTCAACATCGTGCTGACAGGCAAATTGGATGTCGGCAATGTCTTTGGGCGTCATGGCTGGAATCGGAAGATGCACGCCCGGAAGGTTCATCTTCTTGCCGCTTTTGAGCGTGCCGCCGTTTTGCATTTCGAGAACGGCAAATTTTGGCCCTTTTTCGATGACGTCGGCGATGAGATAGCCGTCGTCAAACAGAACCCGAAGGCCCACTCTGAGCACTGAGAATACCTCGACTGGGTGGATGGCGATCGTCTCGATCCCATCTCCTTCCAAAGCGAATTTTAGCCGCTGTTTGGGAGCAATGGGAATCGCATCATTGTGGACTTTGCCAATGCGCACTTCAGGGCCCTGCGTGTCGACCATGATGGCCATGGGGCGCCCTAATTTTTCGCGCGCTTTCTTGAGGTTCTGGATGCTGCGGTGATGCTCCTCTTCCACGCCATGGCTGAAGTTGAGGCGAGCGACGTCCATCCCCGCTTCCATGAGCGCAACCATTGTCTCAAATTTTAAGACCGCGGGGCCGATGGTGCAGACGATTTTTGTGCGTGTGAACGTTTTGTCTAACACTTGATGAGCTCCACTTCTTCCACCACTTGTTCAGGAAACTTGCGCATTAACCAGCGGAGCATCTCTAGCTGGTCCTGGGCTGGAGCCCGGCGCAGTTGGATCAACAGATGCTTGAGGTCGGGGCGAATCGCCACAATATTCTGTGCCCCTTCATTGCATACTGAACAGATCGCGCGCAAGTTTGCGAGCTCGTCTGTTCCTCCCTTGCTTTTGTCAATCACATGACCAATGTGCAAGCGCGTTACGCGCGATTCATCGTAAGAATGTGGCTCTCCTGCCACCGCTCCGCACATCTGGCATGTAAATCCGTTGCGATCGAGAACAAGCGCCCGCGTCTCTTTTGAAATATGTCGAGCAAATGCGGGAATTGGAGCAGGGTCTTCAAGCACATATTCACCTGGCCGCAAATCGTTGCGATCGTGATGAGTCAAGATTTGGTAGCCTTCCTCATTGCGCAGTTCCCTCACCCTCCGCGCCCATTCGGTGATGCCACCGGCAATTTCCCTTAATTCAGAGGACCCCAAGATTTTACCAATATTTCCTAGAAAATAGGCTCGTAACTTTACGCGAGCACTTCCCTTGCGTTTCTTTGTCATGGCTTACTCGCTTTTGTTTCTTCAGCGCAGCTCGAAGCTTCGAGCGCATTCATGATTTGCTTCGCCACTGCTGTCGCCATCGGCGGCGGGAATGCATTCCCCACCTGGCGATACGCCGCCGTCTTCTTTCCGGAGAAATGCCAGCTTTCTGGAAAGCCCTGGAGCCGCGCAACCATCGGCACGGTCAGGCGCGGCATTCCAGAAAACTCCGGCTCTGGAGCCGTGTTGGCTATCCCTAAACCGTCAACTCCCAAGCCTGCCCAAGCGCGCTTTGCGCGCGTGGGTCCGAGATCGGGCCCTCCGTGCTTTTTGGAGCCGCCTACAATCGTTGGCGCAATTCGATTTGCCATCTCACGCCAATGGCTCGCTGAAGTCCAACCTCGCTCTGCCATGAGCGCGTACAAGGATTCTCCAACTGTGGGTGGCTTTGCTGCAATCGCCTCTGGCCAGCTAAATGAATGCCAGAGCGTGGGGCTCATTGCGACGATGACGACGCGAGAGCGCTGCTGAGGAACGCCGAAATCTGCGGCGTTGAGAAGACGCCACTCAACGTGGTAGCCCAGATCGCGGCATTGCGATGCGAGAGCGGAGCGATAGCTCTCGAACGCCGGATCTAAAAACCCGCGGACATTTTCTAGCATCACGGCTTTTGGGCGGATTTCGCGGACAAGTCGCAACGCTTCGGGAAAAAGATCGCGCTCATCTGCTGCTCCGAGCTGCTTGCCCGCAATCGAAAATGGAGGGCATGGAACGCCGCCCGCTAGCAGGTCGACGCCTCGGTATCGTTCTCCAGTAAACGCTTTCACATCGCCCTGAATCACATTCCACTCGGGCCGATTGAGGCGCAGCGTACTGCACGCTTCGCCATCGATCTCGACCAAGGTCAGCGGCCTGAAGCCAGCAGCTTCGAGGCCAAGAGCCTGCCCCCCAGCCCCTGCGCAAATCTCTATGCATGTTCTCATTATTTTTGAATGTTACATGAACTCAGGCTTTTGCTAACATACCTCCCTAAAACGATGGCAGAAACTCAACCCATTTGTCTTAAAGGCGTCCGCGTTCATAACCTAAAGAACGTCGACCTTACGCTCACACCGGGCGAGCTCGTCGTGTTTACGGGCGTTTCTGGGTGCGGCAAGTCGTCGCTTGCGTTTGATACGATTTACGTGGAGGGACAGCGGCGCTACATTGAGTCGCTCTCACATCAGGCGCGCCGCGCGATTGGCGATTTGCCAAAACCAGAGGCAGAGCTCATCTCGGGGATTTCTCCGACGATTGCGATCGAGCAGAAGCAGGCTGGCAATAATCCTCGCTCCACGGTGGGGACGATGACGGGGATTTACGATTTCCTAAGAGTGCTTTACGCGCGCATTGGGACGCCCCATTGTCCGGTGAGCGGCGAGCCGCTTGCGGCGCAAAGCTTGGAGACGATCGTGGCAGAGCTCCATCAGCTTGCGGCGGGCACCAAGCTCATCGTTTTGGCCCCTTATGCGCGGGGCAAGAAGGGCGAATTGAAGGAGGATTTCGCGGAGCTTCTTTCGAAGGGATTCATCCGCCTTCGAGTCGATGGACAGTGGGTCGAGCTCGGTCAGATCGATCGGCTCGAGCCATCGACTCCGCACGATGTGGATTTGGTGGTCGATCGGCTCGTGACCTCTCCTGAAAATAAAAGTCGTCTCACAGAAGCTGCCAAACAGGCGCTCGATCTGGGGGCGGGACTGTTTAGCGTTGTCCTTTTGGACACCCATGAGGAGCGGGTATTTTCGCAATCGGCGCACTCGCAAGGCTCTGGGCTTTCGTATCCGCCGCTCGAGCCGCACCACTTTTCATTCAATCATCCGATGGGCATGTGCCCCAATTGCCACGGGCTCGGGATTTCGCGCGAATTCGATTTGACCAAGATCATCGATTCGGAAAAATCGATTGCAGAGGATTGCTGTGCAATCGCCAGCTCGTATCAAACGGTGCGCTACGGCAACATCTACAACAATTTGGCAAAACTCTACAAATTCAACCTGACAACTCCGTGGAAAAAGCTCCCAGAAAAAGCCCGCGCCGTCTTTCTGCATGGCACGGAGAAAAAATGGACGCAGATGCACTTCGTTCATCCGGAGAAAAAGACCCGCTGGGTCGAATACGTCCGTTGGCAGGGCGTCTGCTTTGAGGCCAAGGAGCGCTACATCCAGGCGAAAAGCGATGCGTACCGCAAAAAGATGGGCGAGCTGATGACGGAGCAAATTTGCTCGAGCTGCAAAGGCGCTCGGCTCCAAGCGTATCCGGCGGCAACGCAACTCGGCGGCAAGACCATCGGCGAGCTTTCTTCCATGACTCTGTCCGATTTCAGCGCTTTTTTGGATGCACTTCCTCTATCTCCGCTCCAACATCTGGTGGCAGACGAGCTGCTCAAAGAAACGGGCGAGCGGCTTAAATTTCTCTTGCACGTGGGGGTGAGCTATTTGAACCTCGAGCGCACGGCCCCGACGCTCAGCGGCGGAGAATCCCAGCGGGTGCGCCTCGCAGCTCAAATTGGCGCGGGGCTCGTCGGTGCAATTTACGTGCTCGACGAGCCGTCCATCGGCCTTCATCCTGCCGATCACCACAAGCTGATCGACACCTTGAAAGCGCTGCGCGATGCGGGCAATACGGTGCTCGTCGTGGAACACGATGCCGATACGATGATGGCAGCCGACTCGATCGTCGACGTCGGTCCAGGGGCGGGCTCTGCGGGTGGACGGATTTTGGCTCATGGGACGGTGCTCGATGTGATGAATGCTCCCGAATCGATCACGGGAGCGTATCTCGCAGGGCGTCTTCGAATTGATGTGCCTGCTAAGCGACGCCCTTCGAGCGCCAAGCTGGAAATCCGTGGGGCGTCTCATCACAATCTGAAGGCGGTCGATGTCGAGCTGCCGCTGGGGTGTCTTCTTTGCATCACAGGCCTCTCCGGCTCGGGTAAATCGTCGCTGATTTCCGACATCTTGTATCCAGCGCTCGCCAATTATCTGCAAGGGGCTCAGCTCCCGGTCGGCGCGCACACCGCGCTCCTCGGCTTGGAGCATCTCGATAAAGTGATCGGCGTGGATCAGACGCCGATTGGGCGCACGCCACGCTCCAACGCGGCCACCTACATCAAGCTCTTCGACGAAATCCGCGATCTGTTTGCTGAACTGCCTGAATCGAAGGTGCGCGGTCTCACCCCCGGCCACTTCAGTTTCAACGTCAAGGAAGGCTCGTGCTCTTATTGCGGAGGGATGGGCCAGGTGCGCCTCGACATGGACTTCATGGAAGATGTGTGGATCGAATGCGCCCAATGCAATGGAAAGCGCTTTGAGCCCGATGTGCTGGCTGTGCAATTCAAGGGGAAAAGCATTCACGACGTGCTGAGCATGGACGTGGAGCATGCGCTCCAGCTCTTCGATGCGATGCCATCGATCGCTAAAAAACTTGCCGTTTTGAGTCAGGCCGGGCTCGATTATCTCGTGCTTGGCCAACCGTCGACAACGCTCTCTGGCGGAGAGGCGCAGCGGATCAAATTGGCCAAAGAGCTGGTACGCCCTGCGACGGGGCGCACACTCTACATTTTCGACGAGCCGACGACGGGGCTCCATTTTCACGACGTCAAGCGGTTGATCGCTGTCCTCCAAGCGCTCGTGGAAAAAGGCAATTCGGTGCTCGTCATCGAGCACAACATGGATCTGGTGAAAACTGCCGATTGGGTCATCGAAATGGGACCTGGCGCCGGATCTGCGGGCGGCGAGGTGATCGGAGAGGGAACGCCCGAACAGATCGCGAAAAAAGGAACTGCAACGGGTGTGGCGCTTAAAGCAGCGCTTAAAAAAACGCCCGCTAAAGTAGAGCCCCAACCGCTTGCGCGCAGCGGCCACGCCCGCACGACACTGCGCATCGAAAACGCCCAGCAAAACAATCTAAAGTCTGTCACGCTCGAGATTCCGCGCGGCAAAATCACGGTGTTCACAGGTCCGTCGGGCTCAGGCAAATCGTCGCTTGGATTCGACACCCTCTACGCCGAAGGGCAGCGCCGCTACACGGAGACGCTCCCCGCCTACTCGCGCCAATACGTCAAACAGCTTCCCAAACCCAAAGTGGACCGGATCGAAGGGCTCTCCCCTGCGATTGCGCTCGAACAGAAGACGGGCGGCTTAAATCCCCGAAGCACCATCGGGACGATGACCGAAATTTACGATTTGCTCCGTGTGCTCTACGCCCATCTCGGCACAGCATATTGCCCAGAAACTGGCGATGAGATCCGCAACATCAGCAAAGAGTACATCGTGAACAAAGTGCTCGAGTGGCCAGCTGGAGAACGGGTTCAGGTGCTGGCTCCACTGACGCTCCAAAAACGAGAACGTTTCGAAGAGTTTGTGGAGCGTCTACAGCGGCAAGGCTACACGCGCATTCGGCTCAATGGAAAATACGTGGAGCTCGATGCGCCGATTGCATTCGAGGCGTATCGCAAAAACGAGCTCTTCTTGGTGGTCGATCGCTTAGGGCTCGACGAGCGCTCTTCGAAGCGGCTTTTCGAGGCGGTCGACAAAGCGAGCGAGCTCGGAGGCGGCATGTTGGTGATTGCCAGGGCGTCAGAGGATCATTTCTTCAACATCGCCTTTGCGGTCGAAAAGACGGGGCGCTCGTATCCTCCCATCACGCCGCAGACCTTTTCGTTCAACGCAGAAAGCGGCATGTGCCAAGAGTGCCAAGGCCTCGGGCTCACCTACGGCGCTCATTTAGACGAGAACAAAGGCTTGCTCCGCCTCTCCCCGCTCGACGTGTGCGATCGACTCATCAAAGACAAGGCGACGAGCGGCGCGGTCCGTTTTCTCGAGGCGGCGCTTCGCAAGGCGAGCATCGATCCCGACCTGCCGCTTCGCTGCGCGTCCAAAGCGACGCTCCACCGTTTTTTAAGCGGCGCTCCCGAGGCTCCGATGGGAGGCGGACTCCACCTGCGTTGGGTGGGATTGCACACGCTGCTGGCACATGCTGCGCGCATGGGCCATTCTCATTTACGCGAGGCGCTCCTTCCATGGCTCCAGAGCAGCACGTGTCCTACATGCCAAGGCGAGCGGTTAAATCCACTGGCGCGGGGCGTGCGCATTGAGAACCACTCTCTTGGGGCTTTTTGTTCGCTTCCGATTGCCCAAGCAAGTGCGCTTCTTGAGACGTGGAATTTGACGCGTCATCCATTCTTGAAAGAGAGTGTGGAGCAACTCAGGAAATCATTTGCGTTTCTCCTCTCGATTGGGCTCGGCTATCTGTCTTTGAGCAGGTCAGCGCCGACACTCAGCGGAGGCGAGCTTCAGCGGATCCGCCTTGCGCGGCAGCTCGGCTGCGGGCTCACGTCGTGCTTGTATGTATTGGACGAACCGACCATCGGGTTGCATCCGCACAACAACCAACTCCTCAATGTGGCGCTCCGCCGCCTCTGCAGCCTCGGCAACACGCTCGTGCTCATCGAACACGATCCGCTCACCGTGCGCGAGGCCGATTGGATCGTCGATTTTGGTCCGAAGGCGGGAAAAGAAGGGGGCCAGATTGTGGCTCAAGGAACGGTTGCAGAAATCTTGCGCTCGCCGCTGTCTTTGACGGGAGCTTATTTAAGCGGGAAAAAGAAAATTGCGTGGCCTGAGAAAAGACGCCCCTTTGCTCCCGACGTGCGCATTGAAGGGGCGTCGATCCACAATCTTCAAACGGTGAGCGTCGCATTCCCAACCGGCGCGATCACGGCGCTCAGCGGCGTCTCCGGCTCAGGCAAATCCTCGCTCATGCGCCACTTATTGAAGGGAGCCGCCGAACTCGCTGTGAATGCGCCGCGAGGGAAAAAAGAGCCGATCCAGTATGCAGGTGCGACGTTCCACGGCCTTTCGGCGTTCGATAAGGTCGTGTCGATCGACCAGTCCCCCATCGGCCAGACCGCCCGCTCAGATGTCAGCACCTACACGGATCTACAACCGCTACTCCGCTCGCTGTACGCATCGCTCCCACAAGCCAGCATCAAAGGGTTGCAGCCCGGCCATTTCAGTCCCAATCACAAGCGGGGCATGTGCCGCACCTGTTGGGGCCTCGGCTACAAAACCGTCGACTTACAGTTTTTACCAGCAGTCCAAGTGCCGTGCGAAGGGTGCAAGGGATTTCGACTCAATCCGGTCTCTTTAGGAGTGACGTATAAGGGCAAACATCTCGGCCACGTGTTCCAGATGAGCGTCGAGGCCGCGCTCAATTGGTTTGAGGCGATCCCGCGCGTGGCACGCCGTCTGCAAATCCTAGTGGACGTGGGCCTCGGCTATTTAGAGCTCGGCCAGGAACTCGCGACGCTCTCCGGCGGCGAAGCGCAGCGCCTCCGCCTTTCGCGCGAGCTTGCCAAGCGAGAAACCGGCCGCACGTTGTATCTGATCGACGAGCCCACCGTCGGCTTGCATAGCGAAGACGTCGCGCGCCTCATCCCCATTTTCCACGCCCTTGCCAACAAGAAAAACACGCTGATGATCATCGAGCACAACCTAGACGTCCTGGCCAACGCCGACTATCTCATCGATCTGGGCCCTGACGCAGGCGCCGAGGGAGGACGCGTGATGGCTAAGGGCACGCCCGAAGAGGTGGCGCGATCGAAGGGGTCGCGCACGGCGCCATTTTTAAGGGCGCATTTGGAAGGGCGTTAAGAAGCGGGCACGGGCACGAAGGGTTTAAGGGCTCGTGCCCGTGTGCGTGCCCGTGCCTGTCTTTTACGGCGCTAAACCAAAGCGCATACATACGCGAGCCTTCCTCTTCGCTCCCACGCTGCGAGCAGCGCTTCGAGAGGATAGCGGACATCCGTTGCAGCGTCAGAGGGAAATGCCGGATCCATGCAGAGCACTTCGCGGCGTGGGGCGTCGAAGCCTTTCACGACGAGAAGATGGCCGCTTTGGTAGAGCTCAGCGCTCCCAACCAGCGGCCCACGCACGCTAATCACAACCGGAGTTCCCGCCTGCAGATGTTGCAGAGCCGCGCCAAAGCCAGAAAGGCGCTCCGCCCAGCAGGCCCACTTGGCCCCGAGGAGCGCTGCAGCCGCAGCGACGTTCAAGCTCCAATTGCCGAAGATGTCGGAGTCAGCATCCCACGCGCTCTCAGCAAACTGGATGGGATCCACCGCAAGCGCGGAACAAAGAAAGCGAAGCACCGCTGTGAGCGACGTCGGAGAACAAACCCGCGCTTTACGCGGATCCGCAAGCGCCATCTGCGAGAGGCCGCAGACCGGAAGTACGCCCGAGCCCAAGGTGTCGATGGGCGTCCACGAAGCGACGTGCGGTAAACTGCTCGCGCAAACGTGGAGCGCGCGCAAAGCGTGCAGCGAGGCTCCCTCTTTAGCGAGGACGCGCACCGCAAACGCGCTTCCATAGCGACCTTGCGTAAGCGCGATCGTGTCTTGGTTCACCGAAACGAACTCGGCAGAGGCAACGAATCCGCGCTGAGAGGAGGCTCCCCATTCCGCTGTGCGAAGCCAGGGAGACCAGGCGTCGTTGCTGTGAACTGAGAGCTCGATGGCGAAGTGGCCCTGAGCGGGGCGCTCTGAGTTCCAGCTGACGATGAGTTCGTTGAATGGAGTGGGAGTGGAGTGACGCCATTCATGGGAGGAGGCGTCAGAGAGAGTTCCAAAGAAGTGATGATGCATCATGGACAATGGCATTTACTTAAATACCGGCAGTACTTGCCGCAAGTTCTATAAACCAGGTTTGTTGATCCAGATTGAGCAGCCGAAGAACATGCCAAGAAATGCCGTAGGTGCAATCGCAAGTGCGAACGCAGAAGGTACAGACAACCCCAAGGCCACTTTAGAAATCAGGCATACCCCTATAGCAGACATTGCTAATGCAAAGCCGCCGTGACTCCCCCTGATCGCCTCAAAGGTCTTTGCAATGTTGGAAATAATGATTGTTGCAAACATAGAAATTGCACCAATCAGTGCACCAGCTGCTGGATTGAGTGTTGTGAGTGTCCATGCAGCAAGCGTCGTACCTATTACTGCACTCCCCATACTGATCGCTGTGTCGTTATTTCGTTCTGGAAGTACATTCCAGACTGCTGAAATGAAAGAGCTCATGAAATTCCTCCTTTTATCACCGGTTGAGTTGCATAGCGATATGCATAAGCCGACGCTATGGATACCCCACACAGGGCAGCCCCGACAGGCCCAGGGACTCCCAAAACCGCCCTGTATGCCACAGAGGTGATGGCCGAAGAAAACACTAGTCCCACAGAAAATGGCACCATACTATCCTTGAAGGCAAACTGATGCTCCATCATACGATAGGCGATGCGGAAGACAACATATGCAACCGCGCCGATTACAGCAGCGAATGCTGGGGCAAGTAATGTGAAGGTCCAAGCTCCGAGCGCTGAACCAATGGTTCCTGCAAAGAACTCTTCGCCTTTTGCTCCAAATCGCAATATATCGGAAATGGTAGCGCTGACAGCAGTCGTCGCAATGGCAAGCAGAACACTTGTTGCCAAAGGCAATGCCGAAATTCCAAGAATCGGAAGCGCGATTGCACCTATACAGATACCTGTATAGTAACCAACTCTTGTCCCTAACCCTACCGAGGGCGTCCTATCAGACAATTGTCTAAATCCTAGCACCTCGTAAGTCTGTAGACTCAGTCTCTTTCCTAATTCGCTTCCCACTGACGCGCTCGCTCCAATAACAGCTCCTGCTAGTGGATGCACCGATGCAAACGCCCAGCCCAGCCCTGAGGAAATCGTAGTGCTTCGAGCGATTGTAGTGAGTGAGCTTGTGGTGGTCATAGGGGCCCTCCAAGGGCTTTAATGTGTTACCGGATTACTGAAAAAAGCAGGAAACACGTACTCTTGGATGGCGAGCCCTCCAAAACCGGAAACGCAAGGCAAAACAGCAAGAATGCAGGCAGACGGAAATGATAAGCCCAAGATTACTTTAGAAATTAGCAATGTCGAGGAAACAACAGCTCCTATTGCGAAAAGTGCACGCTTGTCTTTTTGCCAGGAAAGAAGTTTTCCAATATTGCCGAAAATCTCGATTGCGAATATGGAAATCCCACCGATCAGCGCCGCAGTTGCTGGATTGAGAATGGTGAATGTCCATGCTGCAAGCGCCGTGCCTATCGCTCCGCACGATGTGTTCAGAGCCAATCCCTTGTCTAGGTCGGGAAGTGCACTTCTGATCGTTGAAATAACACCGTTCATGAAAATCTCCTCTTAATATTAGCGAACTTCTTGTCTGCGCTTGATAAAGTCTCACCCCATTCCTGAAGGAGCGAACCGAATGCAAGTACCGATACTATAGGTGCAGCACCAAGGATCAATGCGGACTTAATCGATAACTTAAAGATCACTTTGGTAGCTAGAGATGTGACAACAAACAAACTCGGCCAGGAAGTCCATTCCCCTACCTTCTTGCCTTTGAGGATCTGAATCGCTAGCATACTGAATCCACCGATCAAAGCAGCGCTTCCTGGAGTGAGAATTGCGAAGGTCCAAGCTGCGTGCGCTGTACCCAAGGCCGCTTGAAGAATGTCGGTGCCGACCTGGTCATGTTTAAATACATGGAGAAAAAAATCGGCGATTTTACCAGCTGTACAAATGAGAAGAAAGCTTGTTGTAAACGGAAGCGCTGAAAAGCCAAGAGCGGGTAATGCGAGGCTACTTAAAACGGAAGCTCCTCCGACAAGCCCTAGAAGGCTCTCTGCCTCTATAGAATGGCGCTTTAAGTCTATTGGTAATTTGCTACAGACATATTGGCTCACTTTTTCTCCCACCAAACCACATACGCCTACAACTGCCCCTGCGATCGGGTGAACGATGCCAAGCGCCCATCCCAATCCAGCAGTGGTTGCTATGGGAAGAGCCTTATAATGTACGAAACTGGTAACAGACGTCATAACTCAGATCTCCTCAACGTTAGTGAAGCAAAGAGTGTACCTCGCTTGACCCCCTGCTGTAAACTCAATAAATTTTTCACTCGCCGCGTAGAATAAAAATAATTTCAGCGACAGCGACGCTGACTGCTAAGATACCGAGCACCCAAAGAACTGGCGCACCTCCGGGGAGTTGCGGCTTTCCTCCTAGCTTTCGGGTGTACCTGCCGACCCAGACGAAGGCGACGGGAAGCAGGCCGTTCAGGAAGGCTTCTCCGAAGCCGCCGGCGAAGCCGAGGGCGGTTACAAAGATTGCGGGGTCGAGCGCGGCAAATAGAAAGGGGGGGAGGAAGACGGCGAGGGTGAGAAGGACTCGTTTGCCTTTGACTTTGAGGCCGTCGGCGAGGAAGTCGACCATGGAGAAGGCGACGCCGAGCATGGAGGTGATGATGGCGAAGAAGGCGAAGAATTGGCCGAAGGCCATGATCCATGGATGACCGACTAGGCTCTGGAGCGCGGCGGTTGCGGGGCGTCCTGTTTCTAGGGCGTCGTGGATTGCGTCAGGAGGGACTGCGCCGATGATGAGCCATTGCCAAGCTAAAAAGACGAGGAGTGGGATGAAGGTGCCCCACAAAATGGAGCGTCGCAGGACTTTGACGTCGCGCTTGAAGTAGGTCACAAGCGAAGGGATCACATTGTGAAAGCCAAAGGAGGAGAACAAAACGGGAGCGGCAAAGAGGGCGCTTGTCCAATTGCTTGTGACAAAGCGCTCGTTCGAGACTGCGGGAGCGCCGACGCCGAGAAGTGCGAAGTAGGCGATGAACATGGCGGCCATGAGGAAGTAGTTGATCCGATCGACGAAGCGAAGGCCGAGGGATACGACACCGCCGAAGAGGAGGCCGTAGAGGAGATAGCCTGGAGGTCCGCTGAGTGAGATTCCAAGTGTCCATTCCAGCGCGGCGAGGAAAATGGGCGCTCCGGCGGCGTAGTAGGCGACCATGAGGCAGTAGTAGAGGAAAAGGAAGGTTCCTCCTGCGGTGATTTTGCCAAGAGGTCCGAGAAAGCGGCGCGACATGGATAAGACGTTGGCCCCTTCGTGCATCCACAGAGTGGCTTCGAGAAACAGAAGACCGGTTGCGAGCATGAAGAGCCATACGCCGATGGTGATTCCCATGGCGGGAAGAAAGCCTGCACCTGCTGTGAGGAGCGGAATGCCGAGCATTCCAGCGCCGATGGTGGTGCCGGCGATGAGGAGCGTGCCGCTGACCGTTTTGTTAAACATGAGTGGGGTCAACAGCCTAGCAAGGGAAGTGTTTTAACTCAAGTTCACCAAATAAGGTTCGGGAAATGGCGCAAACAGCTCTTTTGCGCCACTTTTTTGGCGCAAAAGCCATCTTGCGCCACAAAAATGGCGCAAAAGAGCCTCTTGCGCCACTTTTTGGCGCAAGACGGCCTCCCGCTACCCGCTCCGGACAAGCGTCGCCCGCTTTGCTTCTAGGCGCTCGATCTCCTCTTGGATGCGGGCGGCTTTCTCTCGGTTCTCGTCCGCGAGCTCCAAGTGGCGGCGCGTTTCCAAATAGGCCTGATCGTCGAACTGGAGCCGCTCGGCCTGATTTTCGTGGCGAAGGGCCCGCGCCTCGTAGCCGCGCTTCATTTCCTTGAGCTCTTCAAGGCGCGCATCGATTTGAGCGAGCTGGGCGCTTTGGCTTGAGAGCACAATTGCGCTCGCGTTATACCTCTCCTTCGCAGCTGGGTCACTGGAATCCCCTTCAAAAGCGCAATTTGTGACCGCTCGAGGTATAGCCTCTTCGGGAATTCCCACCCCGCCTACGAGCATCCAGCTCAAAAAAAATAAATTCATCCTGCCACCCCTTCCTTGGCTCATAGCTGATTGCCATGAATCTTGCAAATCAGAGCTACTTATTTTATGCTCGGAAACTACATGGGTTATCGCCGCTGTTTCATCCTAGTCGCTTGGGCTTTCACGAGCGCTGCGTCTGCTGCTTCTCTGGACTCCCCTCTTCTTGACCGACTGGAGAGAGCCAAAAATGGCGACTTCACGGTCCTCGAAGCGGGCAAGACGATTACGCTTCTGGCCGTTCGTGCTAAGACGGAGCGTTCCTTAGTGATCGAGGAGATTAGCGCTCCGGCTGATGTGGTGGTTAAAAAAAATGGCACGTGGGGCGAATGGGTGAAAACGCATGCGCCGGGACACACGTCGTGGTCGATGATGGAGATCGATTTGAAAACCCGCGAGATTGTGGAGTGTTATTCGTTCAGTAAATCGGCTTGGATTTCGTTGCATAAAGAGCACTTTTTGCTGGGCCTTTTGCAATTGCCTTTGACGCCGGTGGCTGCAAATCAGCGCCGCCGCATCGGGCCGCTTCCGCAAGAGGGAGAAGCAGATCGGCGCGGGATCTGGAATCCGCCGCTCATGATCGATGGAAAAAAGCTGGATCATGCGCTCTTCGACGTTTTTCAGGCGCTTTGGCCGCAAGATGGGTCGGAGCTCGGAGGGCAGACGGTCTCGCTCTATTTCGACGTAGGGCGGCAGTCTCTTGTCCCGTCTTGGATCCAAGTGGACACGGCGCACGCGACGGCCTCGATGCGCGCGATTGACTCAGGGAAAAATCTTCCGGCTGTGCATCGGACGCTGCCGCGCAGAGTCCCCCATTTTGTGGGGACGCCAGTGAAAACAGAATCTGGAATTCGACTTTCGCTAAAAAGCCCGAAATACTACAGGGCGTTTGAATTATTTGCGGTCGACATCACAGACAAAGACAAGCAGCTCTATTCGGTCAGTCACGCGCTTGTCTTAGAAGGAGACGATCTGGTGAGCCTGGAAGTATCGGCAGAAGAGCTGGATCAGATTCTGCTCCCCGACCGGAAGTATACATGGCTTGTGGTTCCAACAGGCCATAGCGAATCGTACATCGAAGGGCCAAAGCCGTTTACATGGGGCCCGCGCTGAGGTTATGAACAGACCTCGAGGACAACTGCCTCAAGGCATGTGTTCCAAGCCAATTTTACTTGCAACAAACTAATTAAGAATGGTTTGTGTAACTTGTTCGCAGGGCGTCTCATCGAGGACACTACCTCAGAAATGAGGGACTTGTGAACAAAGTTTCCACAACATAGAATCGATTGCTCATGCTTGCTAAAAAAATTCGTTCATTCTACTCGCTGAACAGCGCCAAAAAAGTGCTGCGCAAAGCGGTGCGTCTGTACCGCCGCAAAGAAACTGCGTGTACGCCTGAGAGCAAAGCTCGCCTTGAGGCGCTTCTCCACGGCCTCCAGACGGCGATTGCTCAAAAAGACGCCGAAATCTCAAGCCGCATTGCGCGCCAACTCGAAGAGGCACTCATCACGCACATTCCTCATTCGCGGTGGGACCGCGCTCGGAATTTTATGAGTGGGATTGGCTTTGCGCTGCTCGTCGCGATTGCGGTGCGCCAAATGTGGTTTGAGCTCTATAGCATTCCAACAGGTTCTGCACGCCCGACAATCAATGAAGGCGATTACGTGTTTGTGTCGAAGACGCCGTTTGGCATCAACACTCCGCTCCGCTCGGGCCATCTGACGTTTGATCCGAAACTCGTAGAACGGGGCAGTATTGTGGTCTTGACAGGAGAGAACATGGACATGAGCGATGACTCCATGATGTATTTCTATGTCCTGCCTGGAAAAAAACAATATGTGAAGCGACTCATCGGCAAGCCGGGCGATACGCTCTATTTTTACGGCGGCCAAATTTACGGGGTCAATGCGAGGGGCCGCGAGCTCACCGAGCTCCGCGAGCCTGCGTATTTCCAGAGCAATGAGCACATTCCGTTCATCCGCTTTGAGGGCAAGGTGGTTCCGAACGCGCCGCCATTGCACGGTGGAATTTATCCTTCCGTTACGCTCTATCAAATGAACCAACCTGTCGCAACGTTAAAGCGAGACAGCCGCGAGATGATTTCTCTCAAGAGCAAAGCGACGCTCTCGCAATACAGCGATCTATGGGGTTTTAAGCATTTTGCAATGAGCCGATTACTCACGAAGGGGGAAGCAGAGCGGATCCATCCACGCACCCTCGAGTCGCTAGAACCTGGCGTTTTGTACCTCGAACTCAATCATCATCCTTCCTTGCAAGGCAGTTTGCTGACGCGCGATGAGCGAGGACGGATCCGCCCAGCGCTCAGTCACAGCGTGTCGCTTTTGCCGCTGACTCAGGAACATGTGAATGCGCTCATGAGCCATATGACCACGGGAAGATTCGAAGTGCTGGGAGGCAAAGCGTATCGCTTTGGATCCGCAGGCACGTATGATTCCGGAGCGCCGGAAATGGCCGGAGTTCCCGATGGCATCTACGAATTTCAAGACGGGCGCGCCTCAAAGGTGAGCGGCCAAGGCTTCTGGAGCTACGTTCCATTTGCCTCAGGCCACACGCAATCGCTGAAAGCAGACCATCCGCTGCTGAGCCGCGATCCGGCGCACGTGCAAAAACTTTACAATTTTGGGATTGAATGGCACACGGCGTTTGCCCCGACTCCCAATTCCCCGCTCCCCTCTCGCTACGCCTATTTTAGAAACGGCGATCTCTATTTGATGGGCGGCTCTGTGGTCAAGAAAGGGGATCCCCTTTTGACTCTCTTTTTGAAGCGCGAGTATCAGCGCCAAGCGATTTCGACGTCTATCACGCCTTACTTTCCATTCGAAGACAGCGGACCGCCTTTGCTGGCCAGTGGCGCGCTGGATGTGGCGTTCATTAAGCAATACGGAATCACGATCCCTGAGAAAATGTACATGGCGCTCGGCGACAATCACGCGATGAGCGCCGATAGCCGTGAGTTTGGCTTCGTCCCACAAAACAATCTCCGGGGCACCGCGACGTTCCATTTCTGGCCTCCTGGAGAGCGTTGGGGGTTCTTGCCGCAACCAACAACTCCATTGGCGCTCCCCACTGTGATGGTGTGGGCGATCGCGACAGCCGCCATTGCAGCAAGCGTTGTCTACAACCGTCGGAAAGACGCTCAGCTGCTCGCTAGGATTGTACCTTCGTCATCTCAATGAGTGTGGGCTCTCCGTTGAGATCTAGTGTATCCCCATGGCAAGCTCCAAACTCCACGCTCACGGCAAGCGTCTCTCCCACTACGTAAGGCTGGTGAATCGCAAAGCTTTGCTGAACGCGCTCTGTGGTCTGGATCCTCAAATGCACGCGGTCGGTCACTTCGAGCCCTGTGTCGCGGCGCATGGTGTTGATTTTATTCACAAGCTCACGAGCAAGACCTTCGAGTAAGAGCTCCTCGGTCAGTGTGGTGTCGAGCGCTACGGTGAGCTCGCCCTCGTTGCCTGCGGCAAGATTTGCGCGTACTTTGCGCTCGATCTGTACATCAGAAGCTTCCAGTGCGACCTTTTCTCCTCCGATCTCGACAATGAGCTCTGCACCTGCCCGAAGCGCTCCGATCTCGCGGCTGCTGAATGCGCCGATCACTTTTTGCGCTTGTGGAATGAGCTTGCCGATCTTCTTGCCAAGAACCGGGAAATTGGGCTTCGCGATCCACTGCACAAATGCAGATTCATCGGCGTGTAGTTCGATGGCTTTTACATTGAGCTCGTCTGCGATGAGTTGCTGCTGCTTTGCCAGGGCGTCGAGCAATGCGGGATTGGAGGAAATTAAGTGGGCCTTTGCAAGGGGTTGGCGCACTTTTAATTTGTGTTCTTTGCGAAGTGCGTGGCCGAGACTCACCGCGGCTTGCGCAGCGCTCATCTGGTGCTCCAACTCAAGATCGCGCAATGTCGCATCGCACTGTGGGAAAAGACATAAGTGGACCGACTCTGGCATGGAAGCATCGCGAAGTTCTTGGTAAATGGCTTCCGTGAGAAATGGGACGAACGGCGCTGCCGTTTTGCAAAGTTCGAGCAGCACGGTATACAGCGTGGAAAACGCGGCGCGGCGCTCCGCGCTATCCTCGTCAGCCCAAAAGCGCGAGCGGCATCTGCGGATATACCAATTCGTGAGTTGGTCCACAAAACCGATGAGCGGCTGGACAGCTTTTTCCAGATCGTATGCATTCATGGCAGATTCGACCGTTTGTACAAGACCGTTTTGTAGCGAGATGATCCACCGATCAATCGAGAGCTGGGGCGTCGCCCATTGCGCCGCGGGCGTCCACGCATAGATCTTCGCATAGGTAGACAAGAATACAAACGAGTTCCAAAGGGGAATCAACGCTTGTCGGAGGACTTGTTCAACCCCTTTTTCAGAAAAACGGAGATCCTCGCCGCGAACAGCGGGGCTTCCCAACATGTAGAGCCGCACGGCATCCGCACCGAATCGATCGATGACTTTTTCAGGATCGGGGTAGTTCTTGAGCCGCTTGGACATCTTGGTGCCGTCTTCGGCCAAGATGATGCCGTTCACGACGACATTTTTGAACGCGGGGCGTTGGAATAGAGCAGCAGAAAGAACGGTGAGGGTGTAAAACCAGCCGCGCGTCTGATCGAGCCCCTCACCGATGAAATCGGCTGGAAAGCTCTGCTCAAATTCGCGTTTGTTTTCAAATGGGTAGTGATTTTGCGCATAGGGCATCGAGCCCGATTCGAACCAACAGTCGAATACATCGGGAATGCGCCGATAGAGCTTGCCATTTTTGGTGAAGGTGAGCTGATCGATGTGGTGGCGGTGCAAATCGTCGATGGGCGTCCCCGTCAACTCCTCGAGCTCTCGAATGCTCCCGATGACATGCATGTCGCCCTCTTCAGAGCGCCAGAGTGGAATGGGCGTTCCCCAGTAACGACTGCGGCTGATGGCCCAATCGCGCGCATTTTCGAGCCATTTGCCAAAACGGCCTTCTTTGATGTGTCCTGGAACCCAGTGAATTTCACTGTTTGCGGTGAGTAGACGCTCCTTGATCTTTTCCACGGCGACAAACCAGGTGCTGACCGCTTTGTAGATGAGCGGCGTATCGGAGCGCCAGCAAAACGGATAGCGGTGGTGAATGGTCCCTTGTGAAAAAACATTCCCGCGCCGCTTGAGCTCTTGCATGATGGGCTTGTCTGCGTCTTTGACGAGCATTCCGGCATACGGAGGGACCTCTTGCGTAAAGAAGCCGTTGCCATCGATCGGACAGACGAGCTCAATTCCCTCGCGCTTGCAGACAAAGAAGTCGGTCTCACCAAATGCAGGCGCTGCATGGACAAGCCCTGTGCCGTCGTTTGTTGAGACAAAGTCGTCGAGCACGATGCGAAACGCCCCATCGCTTGCCCGATCGGCAAAAAACGGAAACAGAGGCTTATAGCGACGCCCTTCGAGCTGAGAGCCTGGGAAGCGGGCGAGAATTTCGGGCTCTTCTTTAAAGTGGGCTGATCGCCGCTCTTCTGCCAATACATAGCGCTTAGAGCCTGCGCGCACCTCGACGTAAGTGATGCCTCCTCCTGCGATCAAAGCCAGGTTTGACGGCAATGTCCAGGGGGTCGTCGTCCACGCCAAAAAATATAGGTCAGGCTCCTCCGCGCTCTCAAAGGCCACGACGAGCGACGGATCGTCGACGTCTTTGTAATTTAAGTTCGCCTCAAAATTCGAGAGCGGAGTGCCGAGCTGCATCGAAAAAGGCATCACCTTAAAGCCCTCGTAAATCAGCTCCTGTTTGTACAATTGGTGGAACACCCACCACACGCTCTCCATGAACGAGCGGTCCATCGTCCGGTACGTCTGGTCAAAATCGACCCAACGCCCCATCCGCTCCACCGTCTTCTTCCACTCGCTCGTGTAGCGAAGGACAATGCTGCGACACTCTTCATTGAACGCGGCAATCCCAAACGACTCAATCGCAGCCGCCCCAGAAAGCTCCTTGGCCTTCTCGATCTCATTTTCGACCGGCAGCCCGTGGCAATCCCACCCAAAGCGGCGAGGAACCGAATACCCCTTCATCGTCCAGTAGCGAGGGATCGCATCCTTGATCGTGCCCGCTAGCAGGTGGCCGTAGTGGGGAAGCCCCGTCGCAAAGGGAGGCCCGTCGTAGAACGTAAATCGAGGAGCGTGAGGACGATCGACCGATTTTCGGAACACATCGGACGCACGCCAAAGAGCGAGAATTCGCTCTTCGCGGAAGGGAACAGGCTCGTTTGAGTCGCAGTGAAACATAAGCCAGCAGATCATGGCAAAGCGCACCATTGAAAGACAGAAAATTCTACACTGTGGTAGAATCAAAGACATTCCCCATCCCCGCTAAGGAGCGCGAGGCTTCGTGCTCCTTAGCGGGGGTGTCACGGTTTCGACTTGGGAGTAAAGTAACGTTGGCATGCGGAGGATCATTGGTTGGCCTCCTAAATCATCCAATGAAAAAAGAAAAGATAAAGAACAAGAAACTTATCTTGGCGGAGTTGCAGCCTAACAGCTGTCTTCGTCCGGCAGCCTGGGATCAGACCAAGAGTTCCAGATTTTTGCCGTCATACATCCTGGTATGAACCTTCAGCTTCTAGGGCGATCTAGCGAAGAGTTCGAGATATAGAATGCTCAAGGAGCCCCAAGTGTCTTACCTTACAGCAAGGCTTCCTTTATTTTAAGGCGATAAGCATGTAGTCATCGCTATCGAGCTTGCTAAGGACGAGAGTTCAATTCTCTCCACCTCCATTCCGGCCAGGTCTCAGCACCTGGCCTCTTTTGTTTCCTCTTTGATGAAAAATTTACTTTTTGATAATACATGAAAAAATTGTACACTTTCTGATGTCTAAAAAAGCTTCATGATTAGGAATGTATTCGTAGGCCTTTTTGTATTTATGTCAGCTTATGCACCAGCAACTCCTGTGTTATCACACTCCTATAAAGAAACCGATATCTATCATCCTCTTTATCCAGTAAGTCAGCCTAGAGAAGAGGGTTATCTAAAAGTGTCTGAAATCCACACTCTCTTTTATGCAGCTTACGGTGATCCCGATGGTATCCCAGTTGTTATTCTACACGGAGGCCCCGGAGCTGGGTGCGATGATTCACTTTCTCGTTTTTTCGATCTTAGGCGATGGAATGTTGTGATGTTTGATCAGAGAGGCGCGATGAGATCTGAGCCTTTTGCTTGCATGGAAGAAAATAGCCCTCAACATTCAATCAGTGATATAGAAAGCTTGAGAAAGCATCTAGGAATTAAGAAATGGATGGTATTTGGTGGGTCTTGGGGTTCTACTTTGGCAATGCTTTATGGGCAAGCGCATCCCGAACGTTGTATAGGGTTTATTCTCAGGGGAATATTTCTTGGTAGAGAGCATGATTATTTGCATGTAATTTATGGTATGGGAAAGGTGTTTCCTGAAGCCTACGAATCATTCGTACATCATATTCCCGTTGAAGAACGTAAGGATCTTTTGTCTGCTTATTATAATAGAATAATGGATCCCGATTCCGAAATTCATATGTCGGCTGCTCGTAAATTTATGCAATTTGACTTGGCTTGTTCAACCTATCTCCCCAATCCAGAAGGCGTAACAAAAGTCTTACAAAACGATAAGCTTATCCTCAGCATGACAAGACCGTTTCTTTATTATTCGGTGCATCGGTTCTTTCTAGAGTCCAATCAAATCTTGTCTCAAATGCATAAAATTGCACATCTTCCTGCCATTATCGTACACGGCCGTTGGGATGCAATCTGTCTTCCAGAAATGGCCTACTCTTTACATCAAAACTGGACCAATAGCACGCTTTGGATGGTTATTAAAGGAGGACATTCTGCCAACGATGCCGCTATTGCCGCTACCTTGACCACAGCTACTGATATTTTTGCTGAAAAACTAGGCAGTGGCCTTTGAACTCAATCCTATCAAAAATTCTGAAATAGCATCTCTTGTGGGTAACTATCCGGAATTTCCGAATAGTTCATAATGACTGCATCTCTGATTCAAAAGTTGATAGCTTTTCCTTTTCTTTTATCTTGGCGTGAAGAATCTCAAGCAAGTCGATGTCCTCAGTATCTGCGATCTGCTTTTCTTCTTCTCGACGCTTTTGGTCAAACTCTTCATAACGTTCCAGAGCTAATTTCTCAGCGACTTTAGCTGAGACTTTCCCTGCGTGATCGAGAAGATCCTTCTCATTGAAGGTAAGAAATGCATCCAATTTTTGTTCCCATTCGGCCATAGTCACCGTTTTACGACGCTTAGCCTGATTTTCAGCATAGTCGAGGTACATAACGACAATTTCATTCAACTCTTCGATTTCAGGCTGATCGAGATAATTTTTGGCTATAGTTACGTCTTGCTGTCTCACTCGAGTCCCCTTCCAATTCGTCAGGCCCATATTGGGCTGATTTGGATCTGAACGCTCAACAATGATCTCAGGAGCCGTATGACGCGTCGTAGCCCAGAGCATCTTGTTTTGCACTCTTTTGAAAAAAAGCTGAGCCTGATCGCTCTTGGAATTGTAATCAACAGCTGTCGCATAAAGATCGCGAACCTTCTGATAAAAGCGTTTTTCTGAAGCTCGAATCTCACGAATTCGCTCAAGCCATTCATCGAAATAGTCCCAAGGCTGGGGTTCTTTGAGCCTGGCATCGTCCATAACAAAGCCCTTCACAAGATATTCCTGCAAATGAGTTGTGGCCCACTGTCGAAATTGGGTGCCCCGATGTGATTGCGCGCGATAGCCGACCGATAGTATCATGCTCAGATTATATACGTTAGTTGTGTATTGTTTCCCATCTGAGGCAGTTGTCAAGCGTTCCTTGACAACTGATTCATCGAGTTCTTTTTCAGATAGAATGTTCTTAATATGCAGACTGATGTTCTGTTTAGTAGTTTGAAAGAGTTCAGTCATTTGTAGCTGAGTAAGCCAGACAGTTCCCCCTTCCGCTCGCAGTCTAATGGTAGTCCTGCCGTCCTCGGCAGAGTAAAGTATGATTTCCCCATTTTCCATATGATCAAACCTTTAAGTCTTTGCAAGAAGAAATATTATGAAGAATTTTATATCTTTCCCACTGAAAAGTTCTGAATGCATCTCTCCACCTCCATATGATGAG
>CAYGHT010000007.1:0-27194 GCA_964349755.1 uncultured bacterium | reverse complement strand
TCAAAATCATCGATTTTTCTGAGGCCAGGACTTGCAACAGACTCTTTATTTTAGTGATTAACTAAATGTCTTATTCCACAACATTTTGATTTTATAAATTTTGCGAAATTTAATTTACTAATCCAATCATAGATTACTAATAACAAAAGAACGCGCGTTATTCTTTTGCATTGACGCAAAGCTTTAATAAAATGGCTGCGCTGCCATTTTAATGCGGTAAAACTTAGCATGTCTTTCTTCACATCAGCGTATTCAGAGCGGTCTAAGAACCTTATAAAGGCTTCGTATCTACCTAAATGGTTTATTTCTCGCGAAGACATTGCTTGAGCATGCTTCCTTAAAGTAGCCAGTTCCTGAGGAATATAAACTAATCCATATCGATAAGCAATCGCTTGAGATAAAAACCAATCACATAAGTGCCCTAATGATTCAATAATTCCTCCGCATTGCAACACACAATCCTTCCGAAATATCGTTGTATGACCTGCAATCCAAAAACCTTGTCTTCTAAGCGCTCTCAACATATGAGGCGTTATATAAGTAGATTCCTTTAAATTAACACATCGCTCAGCTTGATATTCAAACCAACGTTGTGGTTCTTGAAAAAAACATGGAACAGAACAGCACAACCCTGCCTCTTGATAAACTTCTAGCAAATGAATGGTTTTTTCAAAAAATTCTGGCAAAATTCTATCGTCTGAGGAATTCCAATAAATATATTTTCCTCGGGCCATGTTGAGACCTATTTGCCCACTTTTACAAGCACCTAAATTTGATTTGTTTTTATGCAGCTGAATCCACGGATATCTTTCGATATAAGGTTGTATAATTTCTAAACTATTGTCTGTCGACGCGTCATCAATGATGATTAATTCTTGAGGCAAAACTGATTGAGAAACAACTCCATCTATAGCTTCTTTAATATAAACGCCGTAATTATAGTTGCACATAATAACAGAAAGCATCGATTTTCCTCGAAAATAAACGGTACGTACCTGAACCTAAAGGTCGCAATAACAACTCGAACTAAGACAACTCAATAAGCTTACATTACACTGTGATCACACCTTACAATTCTATTTTAGACATTTTTCTGAAATTCAGAATGCAGATTTCAGTTATTATTGGAATGTATTACTCCTATTCATAGACTCAATCAGCGATGAACTAGACCACAAATTTTTATGTCGCCTTAATTTATACATGTTTGGATCAGTTTCTAGGGCCTGCTCCAACTCAGAAGATCCCCATTTATCAAACACAACACTAAAGTTTCTTCCCTTTACAGCTTTACACGGCGTCGTCGCCAACCAATTACAGCATGACACAACTTGATCCATCGGAGTGCATTCATTGCTGTTCAATTTATCTAATGTCTTTTGATAATTTGCGCCGGCATGCTTTGCTCCCATGCGAAGCGTAGGTAAATGACCTTTTGTTTTGACCCAACCAGGCCCCACAATAACAAATCGGGTGTCAGGAAGTTCCGCATCTAGAAGTTCCATCATTTTAATGAGCGCTATCTTAGAAAGCGTGTAACTAGAATAATGAACCACTGCATTGTTCGTGCCTCCTCCAGCAAAAAACAAGACGCAAGGTTCCGGAAGAGACGTTTTTAAATTTCTGTGAGGTAACAGTTTGTGCAAAATTCTAAGCTGCCTCAACAGATTGAGTTGTACTCCCTCTTCCCATTCATCAAAATTGACTTCATGAAAATCTCCTACTGGCTCTTGTCTTGCAGGAGCAATCAAAAGAACGTCCCATTGAGGGCAAAGAGAGGCGAGAGTAACGCAAGCGGTATCGACGGATTTAACATCTAACAAATCACACTGCACAAGACGAGTATTTGAGTCTCGGGTTAATTCTTCAACTAAAGGAGAAGGACTGCGGTAAGTTCCGTAGACATTCCATCCTCTAGCAGACCAGTCTTTGCAAATCGCGCCTGCGATATCGCTAGATGCCGAGATTACAATTGCATTCACTTTCTTACTCATGAGCATGCTCCTTCACTGATATTGAGAACGGACTTGCGCTCCGATTGTCCAAATGTAATGAGCCATTGGCCCATATCCGGTATGAAGCACTTCATCGTTCATCCCGAAAGGGAATGCATGTACAAAGTACTTCTGTGTTAGCTGCTTCAAGTCTTGAAGGCTTTTTAAATTGATATGCTGCACACGACTTTGTTCACTTGCATAAGCGTTTGCGGAAATATTTGGCGTTCCTGTAATTAACACGCCTTCCGGCTTTAAAGATTTGCAAATATTGCGGAAAAATTGATCTTCCTTACTTGGCTCTAAGTGTTCGACTACATCAATTGTATAAATCGCATCTGCACGAGTTGGTAAAGTATGCTTGTTTAAGTCTATGTGTTGATATGTCACGTTTTTAAGATGTTTCAGTCTGCGAGCGCATCCTTCCAGACTGCGCGGATCCCAATCAATGCAATGCAAGCGCTTCACTGCCTGAGCAATCAGAGGAATGCCAAATCCATCGCCACACCCAATTTCAACAACATAGTCCTTGCCTTCTAACATTTTGGCGCAAAACTTATATCGTGCGAGGACGAATGCCATATGCCGAGGATCGTGCATTAGGCTGTACGAGGTCCAAGGACCCAAAAGAATTTCCTCGCACGCGAACTGCGGCGCTGCGGCTTTAAGATGCAAGTCCCAAGCAGACGGTTGAGTCTCTTGCAATGTATTGCTGTTTTTCATATCGCAATTCCTTCTAATTTCATTGTTTTAATGATTCTGCTAGCGGAGGGACAACCATCAACCGCTCAAATTCTTTGCGATCCAGAAAAGGAGCCATGTCTTCAAGAGGCATTCCCGACGCTGTGCCATCCGCGTGTTTTTTAAAGCCCATCCTTGGAGTCAGTTCCTGGTTTTCTGATACCATGACTTCACACACAGTAGGCCCCGGAGCATCTAAGACAGACCGTATAATTTCTCTCAAATTCGCATGATTGGAGACTCGGATCGCTTTTACGCCATATGCTGCGACTACTTTTTGATAATCGGGGACGCTTACACCCCCTGATGCATGTGATCCAACATAACTGCTATTCAAGAAGCCTTCTTGAGTAATTCGAATCGATAAATAACCGTTATTATTAAATAAAAAAACCTTGATCGGTAAATTATGATGAACAATTGTTTGCAATTCTTGAATATTAAATTGCATACTTCCATCACCCACCATGCATAAGGTGCGCCGCTGATTGTTTGCAAAACAAGCACCTATACTTTCAGGCAATCCCGATCCCATGGCTCCAATTGCTCCCGAAACAATCACGCGCTGCCCTTCTTTGACTTTCAAGGCTTGAAAAGACGAATAAAGCGCTGTGCCCCCTCCGTCCACCACAACCGTATCTGTGTGCGTTAGCTCTTCTGACAAGACATCAATGAACACATACGGATTGACAAGCTCTTTCTGATCAAACCATGCTTTTGGCACAGCATTGTGAGAACGATACCGTTCGCATAAATGGAACCAAGCAGCTCGATCCATAGGTTTCGGTGTTGTTTTTAACAACTCGCCTAAAAACTCTTTTGCATCAGCGAGAATCGGCAGATCAACACGAACAGTAGGATGTGCCAGTTGAACAGGGTCAATATTGACAACTATTTTCCGTGCGTTTCTTGCAAATGCCTCAAAATTAGAGCCAGTTAAACACATGCTTAAATGCGAACCAATCGCCAACAACAAATCGCAATTTTGCATAGCAAAATTCGCCCCGCGTTGCGCCGCTATTCCAGCGCATCCCACATAGTGGGGATGATCAAATGGGAGCATATCGATGGTATTCCATGTCGAAATTGCAGGAATTTTAAATCGATCTACAAATTGTCGGAGCAGCTTTTCTGCATGCGCCAATCGCACGCCATATCCTAAGAGAACAAGAGGTCTCTTTGCTTCTGCAATCCATTGATGGACTTGTTCAGCACTCTTTTTTAATGAGGACGCAGATGTTGTACTTTCTGGTTGCGTTGCCGTAAACGCAGGCAATGCATCTGGTTCTATTGAAGCCCACTGAAGATCCAGCGGAATATCGATCCAAACAGGCCCTGGTCGCCCGGTTTTTGCAATATGAACTGCTTTCTGCAGTTCATATTTGATTTTCTTTGCGTCTGTTAACATCACTGCATGTTTAGCAATCGGTCGAACCAGTGTAACAATATCGATTTGCTGGCTACCTAATTGACGAAACGGACGTTGATGATTTGTGTGAGCAAGCCTCTGTTGTCCAGAAAAAAACAAACAAGGCACAGAATCTAACCACGCAGCGCAAAGACCTGTGATTGCATTCGTTCCTCCAGGACCTGTAGTGACAAAACAAGCTCCCAACTGGTTTGTAACTCGTGCATAGGCCTCCGCCGCAAAAGAAGCAGATTGCTCGTGATGAGTAAAAATAGGCGTAATGTTTTTCGATTGAGCTAGCGATTCAAAAAAATGAACCACTGCACCTCCTGTTAAGCCAAAAGTATGACGAATCCCTTCTGCTTCTAAAAAGTGAGCGACATAGTCTGTCAGTTTCATTCGATTCTCATGAAGTTACAGCGTGTTTTTTGCATGCTGCTGTCAAGGCCATCGCAACTTCAACAATCAAATCTTCTTGCCCAGCTACTACCTTGCGTTTTCCTAACTCAAAAAACACATCTCGAGAGTCGACGTCAAATTGCTTGGCAATCCGCTCGACATGCCTTGCAAATCCAGAGAAAACACCAGACAATCCGCTAATGACGCTCAACGACTTGATTCGCGGAATCTCTTTAATAAAATTCTGTTCTGCTTGATCCGCAAGATCCAATACTCGATATAAATCGATCCCGGTAGAAAACCCTAATTTACCTAAAACCGCCACTAACACTTCTAGTTGCGCATTGCCTGCTCCTGCACCAAACCCTTGAATGCAACAATCCATGATCGTGGCACCTGCTTCTACAGCGGCAAGCGAATTGGCAATTGCCACGCCTAAATTATTGTGAGCATGAAACCCAATAGGGACGTCCAACGCGTCAACTAATGCAGAAATTCGCTCAGTTACATCTTTCGGCAAAAACGCTCCAGCTGAATCCATTAGGATAATTCCATTGACCCCGTAAGATTGCGATTTAAGACATTCTTCAACCAACTTTTCTACTGGAATCATATGCACCATCATGAGGTTTGCGTAGGCAAGCTTTCCTTCCGTGCGAGCATAATTGATGTATCTCTTTGTAGTATCCGTTTCCGTGCAGTGACTTCCAACACAAACGACATCTACGCCATTTGCAAATGCTGCGCTTAAATCTCGAGGAATGGTGGCAAAACCAGGAATCATATAAACGCCCAGTTTAGAATTGCGCAAATTTTGGCGAGCAGTTTGGATCATTTGCTCATCTGACAACAAGCTTTCTCCTACTTGGAGAGAAGACGCCCCTAACCCATTACCATGACCTACAATTACAATCGGTATCTTTGCTTTTTCTGCGCCCGCTGTATAAGCAGCGATTGCTTGAACATCGAGTTGGTGTCGAATCGCATGGTTTCCATCTCGCAATGTAGAGTCAATCAGCAAGATACTTGACATATCTCTTCCTTGCTCTTGCAGAATTGACGAGCATATTCTTCGGCAGTAACAATTCCTGCGCAATTAATGATGTCAAGGTTGCCAGAATAATCAGGTAAATAATCGCCGAGACCTTTTACTCTGACTGAGATCATCACACGATTGTCTTCATACACTGGCGGAACAATCACCTTATAGCCAGGCACATAACGTTGAATTTGCTGCTCGAGCCTAGCAACCGAAATCTTGATTGAGTTCATGTTCGGATTGTCTATTTTTAACGACACGGTTGTTTGCATATCCACAGAAGGTTGTGCAGGGTTTAAGATAAGGATCGCTTTGACATTTTTGCAACCCGTAAATGCTCGAAGACCTTCTTCTGTGTTTGCAATGTATTCATCAATATTGATGCGAGTTGCTGGACCTGCACTATTAGATGCAATGCTAGACACCACTTCGATATACCGAATTGCTGAGCTTACTTGACTAACCGCATAAGCCAAAGGAATCGAAGCCTGCCCTCCACAACTTACCATATTGACATTGCGGTAATGACGCACTTCATTGACATTGATGGTTGGAATGATCTGTTTGCCAATATGAGAAGGAGTGAAATCAATCACCATCTTGCCTAAAGGCTTTAAGAGCCGCCAATGAGTGAGATGATCTTCAGCGGAAGTCGCGTCAAAGACCAAATCATAAGAATTCGCGCACTCAAGCACCGCATGAATGCTGTCGGCAGAAACCTTTACTCCCAATTCTTGAGCTTTGCGCATTCCTGCTGACTGTAAATTTCTACCTGCAAACAACACACAGCGCAAATACGAACTTCTCAACACTTTTATTAAAAGATCCGTGCCAATATTTCCGCTGCCTAAAATCGCTACATTCAATTTACTTGACATCGCTTATCCTTTTTAACGCGATTCACTCCTCCGCCAACTTTATTATGGCTCATCGCATCACACAGTAAACCCGCGTTGAGTATTCTTTTCATTCGATCGTTCCTAACTTCTTGTATTCTAACAAAACGCGATCAAGCCACGCGCAGTAAGCCCCTTATTCATGGCATCCATCAGCTGATTGATCTCATGCAATCGAACTTCATGGCTGATCATGTTCTTTGTGATGCTGGGATCTTTTAGGAAGATGTCCGCATAACGAGGCACACCTTGATCAATGCGTGTATTACCACCCCAAGTGCCTACAATCTTTTTGCCTTTGATGAGCTCAAACGGGTCGATTTGAATCTTTTCATCTTTGGGGAGATTCCCTGCTAGGACGCAGTGGCCGCCTGAAGATTTTACGCTCTCAAATGCCATTTCCATGACTTCGCGGCGTCCTGCGGATTCTAGAGCAAAATCGGCGCCTTTGCCATCGAATATCTCAGACAGTTTGGCTTTTGCGTGGCTCGCGTGGATGGTGTGGGTCGCGCCTAACTGCTTTGCACGGGTGAGCTTTTCTTCGTGAATGTCGACGGCGACAATTGGGTGCGCTTTTGCGTGGCTTGCTGCGAGAAGTGCGCTTGAACCAATGCCTCCAACTCCAAAAACGATGATCGACTGACCGGGTTTGAGTTGCATTTCGTTGAAGACAACGCCTGCGCCGGTGGGAATTGCGCAGCCGAGAAGGGCGGCTTCTTTGAGAGGAACCTTTGAGGAAATTGGGATGACGCGGTTTTCGGAAATGACCGCTTTTTCTAAAAACGTGCTAATGGCACCTGAGTTGACTGTTTGTCCTTTGGCTTGGTAGGCGGTGTTTGGGACATCGAGTCCGGTTCCTTTGATCCAAGAGAGCACTACATGGTCTCCTGGCTTTACTTTGGTGACTCCCTCGCCAATTTCTAAGACGGTACCGGATCCTTCATGCCCGAGAGTGTGAGGCAAAAACCGGTCGGGACCCTTGGAACCTTTCCACTCGTTGAGTTGTGTATGGCAAAGGCCGCTGTAGGCTAATTGGACGAGGACCTGCCCTTTTTTAAGAGGAGGAATGTCTAGTTCGAGGATTTCGAGCGGCTGATTTAATTGAACGAGGACCGCTGCGAGTGTTTTCATGGAATGAACCAATAGTAATCACCCGTGTAGCCCACTTCCTTGAAGAGCTTTTTCCACTCATCGACGTGGAGGATCGTCTTCGCGGTCAGATTCCAAGCGTACATCAGCTCGCGCTCTTGTTCATTGCGATAGGCGTCGATGGTGATGAAGCTTTTGCCTTTTGAGACGCGTTGAATTTCGCGGAGCGCTTGGCGAAGCTCGTTGATTTCCAGATTGTGAATCGTGTTGATGGAAATCACCACGTCGAAGGACTTATCTTTGTAGGGCAATTTTCTGGCGTCAGCGACTTGGAGGTGAGGTTTCATGACGTCGATCGCGTTTTGGATCGCGTAGCTCGAGACGTCGATGCCAGACACCTTGAGACCGGGAATGAGCTCTGCAAAATCGTGGAGCATGAAGCCTTTGCCACAGCCGACGTCGAGGAGTGAATGGTTTGAGCTCAGTTGATAGTGAGCTTGGAAGGTGGGGACGACTGGCTGCCAGAAGCGGGGATGGTAATTGTAGCCGCCGTAGCCGTGACGACGGTCTCCGTCGAAGAAGTCTTTGCCGAATTGGCGTGCAATTTGGCGATCTTCATCGGTTTTGGTGGCGCCCCGTTCGAGAACCTTGCGCTTTGGTTTTGGGTAATTGACGAGAAGGTCGATTTCTTGGCCCATGTTCCTCATTCTTTATGCACGTAGCCTAACGGTTGTTTCGCAATTTCGTCGAAAGAATTCGCAACCCAGGTGGCGGTTTGTGCGATGCCTTCGGTGAGCGAGATCTTTGGCGACCAGCCGAGTTCGGTGCGCGCTTTGGTGGAGTCGATGGTGTAGGCTTTGTCTTGACCGAGGCGTTCAGCAACTTGCTTAGTGGCTTTTGAGAAATCGATGTTCATTTTCTTGCAGATGGTTTGGACGACATCGCGAACGGCAACGCCTTGATCGGGCGAGAGATGGTAGATCTCGCCTTTGCGGCCGTGTTCCATGACGGCGAGCTCGCCAGTGGAGACGTCCCGGATGTGGATGTAGGATTTGACAGCGACGCCGCCACCGTGCAGTTCGATGGTTTTGCCGAGCTTGAGGTAGATCGCGGAGCGGGGAATGATCTTGAAGAGCTGTTGATGCGCGCCGTAGACGTTGGTGGCTCGAACCATGACGAGCGGGAAGGCGAAGTTTTTGGCGAAGGTAAAAAGAGAGAGATCGCCGGCAGCTTTGGAGGCGGCATAGGGGGTGCTTGGATTGAGTGGAGCGTCTTCTTTGATGTTGCCAACGCAGGTGCCGTAGACTTCCGGGGACGAAATGTGGACGTAGCGCTTGAGATAGGGAGCATCTTTGAGCAGGTTTGCGAGTTGCGTGATGGCCACAGCATTGGTTTGGAACCAGTGGTGGGGATTTTCCCAGCTGGGAGCCACTTCGCTTTGCGCGGCGAAGTTGACGATGTACTCTGGGCGAAATTCGTTGAGAAGGGTGCTGAGGGCCCCTAAGTCTTTATTCAAGTCGATCTGGTGAAAGCGGAAGTTGGCGAGATTGCGCTTTTTGTACGGGAGAAACAGCGCGCTTTTTTCGGGTGATCTGCTGACACCGATCACAGTGTAAGTTCCTCTTTCGAGCAGTAAATCGACGAAGTCGCTGCCGGAAAATGAGTTGCTGCCGATGACGAGGACTTTTTTCATGTGTTTCTCTGGTTAAAAGGGTCCGGTGAATTGCGCGTCGGGGACGTCCATGGGCGCATGTTTGATGAGCTCATTGAGGAAGTCTTTAGCGCGAGTGGGTTTTTGCATCATGGTGAGCACTTCAGCGGCAATGTGCTTGGCTGTTGGGTAAAAGTGGTTCGCTAACGCCCAGCTCGTTGGGGTGAGTCGATCTGGATACGCGATTCGCACAGGTGGGCACTTGAGCGAGCCAAGCGCTTCTTCTGCAACGATTGCGACAATTTCAGAAGAGCAACCGACAAACTTCCAGTCGGGATCAGCGACGACGAGGCGTCCTGTTTTACGCACTGAGTTCAAAATTGTCTCTTTGTCGAGGGGACGGATCGAGCGAAGGTCCACAATCTCGACGGAAACGCCATCTTTTTCTAGCCACTGCGCCGCTCGAAATGCCTCTAGCGTCATGTGCGAGGCGGCAACTAAGGTTACGTCTTTGCCCTCTTTGAGGATTTTGGCTTTGCCAATGGGCGTGCGATACAATTCTTCGGGGACATCGCCAAAGACGTTGTGGAGCCAGCGGTGCTCTAAGTAGACGACGGGGTTATTGTCTTCGATGGCGGAGACTAACAAGCCTTTGGCGTCATGCGGATTGGAAGGCATCACGACTTTAAGTCCTGGAATATGAGCAAAAAAGCTGTGGAGCGACTGCGAGTGCTGAGGACCTTGACCCCAGCCGCGTCCGATGATCAAGCGGATCACGAGGGGCACGTTCATCTGATTTCCGAACATGTAGTGCCACTTGGCCGCATTGTTGACGAGTTGGTCGAGCGCAAGGATGAAGAAGTCGACGCGCTGATGGCTCATGACGGGGCGCATGCCTTGGATGGCGGAGCCGATGGCAATGCCGGTCATGGCATTTTCGGAAGTAGGCATGTCCATGACGCGAGAAGGGCCGTACTTTTCGGCAAGGCCGGTCGTGGTCCCAAAAATCCCTTTGGGATCTGGAACGCCAAGGCCCATGAGATAGACGCTCGGGTCAATGGCCATTACCTGATCGGTGGCCTCTAAGATCGCTTCGTTGTATTTCATTTGTCTAGGCATATGGGCTCTCAGCCTCTACGTCAAAGGTGGGGAATGGACTGCTCTCCGCAAAGCGGAAAGCATCGTCGATTTCTGTGGTGATGGAGGCGCGAAGCTCTTCCTCGTTGGAAATGGGCCGTTTGCTGCGGTAGATTTTGAGTGGGCACCGTTGCTCCCAGGCTAAGAACTCTTGTTCTGTCCGGTAGCCGATGTGGTTGTCGAAGTGGGGACCGCAATGCTCGCGATGGCGATAGGTATCGAACTCGATGAAGGCGGGACCTCGGCCCTGACGGATGTGAGCTACGGCATCGGTTGCAATGCGATGAACTTCTTCAACATCATTGCCAAAGCCTTGGCGCGCATAGACCCCGTGCGCGCGGGCGATCGCTACGCGATCGCGGGTCGCGGGCTGTCTAACCTCAAGCGGTGAATACACGGAATAGAGGTTGTTTTCGCAGACAAAGAGCACAGGTAAACTTTTCAGCGCTGCGAAATTGAGGCTTTCTGCAAACACGCCCTCTTCCGTTGCGCCTTCGCCTAAAAAGATGATCGTAAGGGCAGAATCGCCTTTCAGCTGACTTGCAAATGCAATCCCAACGCCAACGGGGATGCTTCCTCCGACGATGGGCGTCGAGCCCATCATGCCGACAGAGCGATCGACTAGGTGCATGGAACCGCCGCGACCGCCACAGCAGCCTGTTTTCTTGCCGTAGATTTCGGCGATCATGGGTTTTAATGCGCCGCCTTTGGCTAAATAATGGGCGTGAGCGCGGTGGTTGCTGATCAGAAAATCGCTTTGTAAAGCCGCTTTACATGCGCCAACTGCAACCGCTTCTTGGCCGATGCTCAAATGAACAGGGCAGCGCATTTTTTGTTCTTTGTAGCGATCTGCAATCGCTTCTTCGATCATTCGAATGCGGAGCATCTCGCGGTATAATTCAAGAGACAAGTTCGTTTGGAGTATGGAGGTCATTTCATGAGCCTAGTGACGAATTTACAAAGGGGAGCTTTTTGAACAGATTCTTGGTTGCCGACGATCTGCACACTCATAGCAGCGGCAATAGAGCCAATAAAACCAGCAATCAGAGGAGAATATCCTTTCGCTAAACAGAGCGATGACAAAGAGAGATAGCTGTCGCCAGCGCCAATCCGGTCCACGCTATTGGTTGCAAACGGAGGAATGTTCAGAAACGTATTGGGCGCGCTATAACAAAGCACTCCGTTCACTCCGCGAGTTGCTGAAATCGTCTTGCACTCCATGATTTGACTGATGTCGACAGCAAGCCCTTCTAAAGAAGAATGCTGATCGTGTGCAGAGAGCCTAAGTTCCGGTTCGTTGAGCGAAATGTAATCTGCGCGTCTGTAATTTGTAACGACGTTGTAGCCGCGATTGCCGCTATTTGTCTGTGTGTTGAGCGCTAAAAACGCAGGAACTGACGATACCGCTTCGATGAGCTGATGGTTCGTGAACCCGTTGCCAAAATCACAGGCAATCACCAAATCGTAGGAAGCGCCGCGCGTGCGCAAAAAGTCGATGAACTGCGTCGTCTGCGCTTCAGTCAACGACTCTTCTTGGCCAGCATACGTTTCGAACAACTTCGTGAGCGTTTTGCCATCTTTGAGGACGTAGCGCTTTTTGGTGAGTGTCGTTGTGTCTTCGAGATACGCAAATTCAGCGGTGACGTTGGGCGCAAGCTGGTTGCGGATGAATCCGAGATAAGGGCATTGCTTGCCGAGCGCAGTTAACAGTGTCACTTTGCCTGCGAATTGGGCGACGTGGTTGGCGATGATGAGCGAGCCACCTAAGAACGCATCTTTTTCTAGACAGCGAGCGACCATATGGAGGCCCTTGCCGGATTGGCCGAGCGGCGAGCTATATTGATACTCGTCGATGATGGCATCGCCAATGATCAGAACATTGAGATCTTTCAACGCCTCAATCTTGTTGAGGATGTCGCTGAGCGAATGTTCTGTTTTCAGCGCAGTCATGAACTCGACGACCTTCGGCGGCATCGCATCGAAATACCGATTCAGTAAAGACGAGGAGCTGAACACGATGTCATCTGTGTAATAGATCGCTCCGCCAACCGCTTCGACAGCGCGCACTTCTTCAGTGATCTTGCCAGTTACATCAGCGGCGTGATTTTGGTACTCGATGCCCTTTACATACAAGCTCGGGCGCACACGGCGAATGGCAGAAATGGCGTCGGGCGAATCGTTCAGCACTACGAAATCGATGTCCGCAAGGGCAGCGAGCGCCTCTAGCCGAAATGGCTCGGCAAACGCGGGGCGTCCCGGACCCTTATTGACAAAGCGGTCGGGCGTCACGGTCACCACCAAACAATCTCCTTGTGCTTTCGCTTCGCGAAAGTGACGAATGTGTCCAGGATGGAGCAAGTCGAAGACGCCATGGCATTGCACGACTTTGGAGCCCTGGGCGCGCTTTGCAGCTAAGATCTCCTCGATCTCCGCAAACGTCCTAATTTTGGCTGTGAGCGAACGTTCGATCGTTTTCGACATGTGTGTTTCCCAGTTTGTGCCAAAGATCCACGAGGCTGTGGAGAAGAAAAAAATGCGCAGACTCTATGAGGCCGTAGTCGGTGGCGTTGATCCAAAAGTTTAGCTGACCTTGCGCTCGAAGTGGATTGGTGGAGGCAAACCCAGAAAGCGTGATCACAGCGGCTTGTTTTTGAATGGCGACTTCCGCAGCACGGAGGATGTTGGGCGATTTGCCAGAGCTGCTGATGGCAACAAGCGCATCGTGAGGCTTAAGAAGTTTGCTCAATGGAATGCTGAATACATTTTCGTAGCCCAGATCATTGGATAAACACGTCATCAGGTTGGAGTCATAGAGCGTTTGTGCGGGAACGTGGAGCGCCTTCAAGAGATCGCTTGCAAAGTGCGAGGCAATGCCAGCGGAGCCCCCATTGCCGATGACGTAGACAATGCCTTGGGCTTGTTGGACAGCGCGGAGAAGGCTCGCCGCGTTGCGAAGTCCATCGGTGACAGAGCGTACCGGAGATGCGCCACTCACCGCACACTGTGTAAGACATGCGTTAAACGCACTGAGTCGTTCGTTAAACATTGGCCCCCAAGTACTGAAACCACTTCTCCGTGGCCTTGTGAATCGACGCAGGCTCCCAAAGCGGCGCATCGCGAAACTCATCGATCTGGCGCAGCAGCGCAGCAACGCCTTGCTCAAACGACACCTTCGCGCTCCATCCGAGCTTCGAGCGGATTTTCGCTACATCGGCAAAGGTACAATCGGGCTCGCCGGGGCGTTTGGGGATGTACGTCACGGGTCCACCGAGCAGTTCAATCAGTCTGTTCACACTGTAGTGACCGCTGGAGCCGACGTTGAGGATCTCGCCGCAAAGCTTCGATGCGGCTGCCGCATAAAAAGCATCGGCCACATCGCTGACGTAGGTGAAATCGCGCGTCTGCGTGCCATCGCCCACAAGAGTAAATGGCTTGCCGTGCAATTTTTGAGCTAAGAACACTCCGAACACAGCGCCATACGTACCGGTTGTTCGCGAGCGAGGTCCATACACATTAAACAAACGCAAGGACAGCGCGGGGAGTTTGTACACTTGCGCCCAATGCATGACGAGCTGCTCGCCGAGCAACTTGGTCAGCGCATAGGGGTATTGAGGCGCGGTCGGCGCGGTCTCTGGCGTCGGATACTCTTTCGGGATGCCATAGCAAGACGACGATGCAGCGTATACAAAGCGCTTCACGCCACCTCTGGCGCAAGCTTCGAGCACGTTGTAGGTCCCATCGACGTTCGTTTCGAAATAAGCGCGGGGCGCTTCGATGGAGGGGACAATGTCTGCGAGCGCAGCCAGATGAAACACCCAATCAACCCCCTGGAAATGGGCATTCAGCGCTTGGGAATCGCGAATATCGACTTTGTGGAAACGAAAATTTCCATTCTGCTCTGCAAAACGCAAATTCTTCATCCAGCCAGTTGTGAGATTGTCGAGCACCGTCACAGCGTGACCGTTCTTGAGGAGCAGATCGGCCAGATGGCTGCCGATGAAGCCTGCGCCGCCAGTGATGAGAGCATGGGGTTTGGTCATGTAAAGCCGCTTTACACCAAGTTCACTTGTTTCATCGTTTTGATGTTGAAGTACCTGGGATCATTCAGCGAGTCGGGCAACTTACCATCTTGAAACGCAGCGACCAGATCTTCAACCGCATTTTCAATGGAGTATTTGGGTTTAAAGCCGAGCTGAGAAGCGATCTTCTCTGAAGAGACATGGTACGAGCGGTTGTCGTTGGTCGGCTCGACCACGAGCTCAACGGCCCGTTTTTTGCCGACAATGCGCTGCACCATTTGCCCGATCGCCATGACAGTGTGGTTGTGGTAGCCGACGTTGAACACTTCGCGCTGCACTTTCTCCGCCGGAGCGTCGAGGACATGCAAATACGCGCGCACCATGTCTTCAATGTGGATGTTGGGGCGCATCTGCTCGCCGCCTAACACTTTGACCTTGCCCGTGTGATAGGCCAAATTCGTTAAAATATTGACGACGACATCGAGCCGTTGGCGCGGAGCATAACCGCACACAGTAGCGGGACGCAAAATCGTGCACACAAAGTCCTTCGATGGATAACGAAGAAGAATCGCCTCACAATCCGCCTTGAAGCGCGAATAATCGGTCAGCGGCTCAAGCGACATGTCTTCCGTGACATTCGGCACTTCCTTCACGCCGTACACAGAGGACGACGACGCGTACACAAAGCGCTTGACTTTGTTTTTCTTCGCCAATTTGACAAACGGCTCAAACGCATCGAGATTGATCGACTTGCCAAGTTCTGGATTCAGCTCGAAGCTCGGATCGTTAGAGATACACGCCAGATGAATGACTGCATCGCACCCTTGGAGCGCTTTGTCCACTGCAGCAAAGTCGCGAAGATCCGCTTTAACTTGCGTCAGCTTTGGATTCGACTTGATGTCATCAAAGAGATTGGAGCCATACAAGTACAAGTCGTACACAACGACTTCATGACCTTGTTTCAAGAGTTCAGGAACGAGGCGAGAGCCGACATAACCGGCGCCGCCCGCGACAAAAATGCGCATGATGTGCTCCAAAAATTTCTTCTTCAGAAAGAGCAACTTAACAAGTGTGTTTGAAAAGAGCAAGAGGCTCCTCAACACTTGTGTTGACAAAGAGCATGCGCTAGAATGCCCGCGCAACTATTGGAATAGGCACCCCGAACTGCAGCGCATTGTCATTGGTGGAGAATCGCAAATGGTAGAAGTAAGGCGTTAAATGAGCAAAGGAAACTCGAATCGCGCGGCATTCACGCGGATTCGCGCGGATTCGCGCAACAAATCCGTTGCAACTAACATAAAATTAATCCACTGCAGTTTACAGCTACTCGCACAACGTTCGCGCCAGTTCACGCCATTGCGCGCCACTACGCGCCACGAACTCGCTTTAACAAACACAACTCTAGCTGGTTGTAGTTTATGAGTAAGCGCCTGCTCTACCTCCTCGCCCTCCTCACAACCGCCACCCTCCTCTCCGCAGCCCCCACCATCTACACCGAACTCTCCAACCCGCTCCACCCCACCTGGCGCGACTACCAGCGCCTCCAAACCTACATCCAAAGCAACGACCGCCCCGAACTCAAACTCCTCACCCAAGCAATTGCACCAGGCGGCGCCCTCCACGACTACAACTGCCGCGCCCGCAGATTTCGGCTCATCGGCAAATGGCCCTGGCAGCGCCCTCAATTTGGCGTCATTCCGTACCAATGCCCCCTCGCAGACAAGCGCATCGCCATCTGTACATACGCCTCGTACAACCACAATTACCCCAAAGGCATTGCGCACCTGAAAAAAGCGCTCCAAGCCATCGGCTTCAAAGGCCATTTCATCTACCGCATCGGCGGCTGGCCCGACACAGAGGGCGGCTCGCTCAAACTCGCCCACGTCCCGTACGCATTCAAGCCCTGTTTTTTGCGCGAGCTCCAGCGTTTAGGCTATGAGACCGTGCTCTGGCTGGATGCCTCGATACGCCCCACGAATAACTTGCAAAGCGTCTTTAAAACCATCCAAGCCCAAGGCTATTTGTTTTATTCATCGGGCCACAGCGTTGCGCAGTACTGCTCTCCCCAAGCCGCAGAAGCACTTGGAGAAACGGCCGATAGCGTCGAGCACATCGACTCCATCGCCGCCGGAATTTTTGGCCTCGATCTACATCACCCACTCGGCAAAGCCATCGCAGAAAAATGGTACGCGGCCGCAAGTGCGCAAACCCCCTTTTTGTCGCCGCGCCCCGAACAAACCGCCCTCTCGATTCTCTTACACCAAATGAACCTGCATAAGCGCGAAGCGCCACACACGCTCGCTTGGCAAAAGGAACTGTGCAATGCAACCACGTTATTCTTCGTCGATTGGGCGTCCGTTCGCTAATCGAGCGATGCTCATCCTATTTGTCCTCATGGCGCTCGCCATTTCACTCGAATTCAAATACCACAACGTCTTTCGACATATTTCCAAGCGCATGCTCCCCGTCGGCCTTGAATTGCCCAAGTGGTTTGACCAAAAGATTCTGTTCCACCCATCCGATTGGATTGCGCCGCTTTTATTGGGCTGCGTCCTTTGGAGCGCGAAGCAACGATTCGTTCTCACAAAAGAAATCCTCCTCGCGGCAACCCTTCCTCTCTTTGCAGCGCTCTCAATTGCCCTCTCGCCTCTGGCCAATTACCCCATTTTGTACTTCCACCTCTGGCAATACCTCACCATGACATTGCTGTTTGTCGCGGCCTCGCAGCTCAGCGAAGAGCAGCGAGCTCGCGTCATCAAAGCTGTATTCACAACACTCATTGTAGTCGGCTCGTTCCAGGCGATTTTGGCAATTGCCCAATACTTCACCCAACATTCATTCGGCCTACGCTGGCTTGGCGAGCCGAAATTCGATAAAACGTTCTGGAGAAGCGCCCCCGCCATTTTCGTTCCCGACGGGTGCCTCTGGATCGTGGATCGTTGGCTGCAAAACTACCATCCAATCCAACATGTCCTCCGAGCCACTGGCACCTTGTCCCATCCAAATGTCCTCGGCGGCTTCCTCACGATGACCTCGCTCATCACTGTAGATCGGCTCGCCGAAGGGCGTAAATGGGCCGCTCCCCTCGTGTTCTTGCAACTTGTCGCCATGACGGTTACCTTCTCAAGAGCTGCTCTGTTCGCCTTCATCATCGGCCTTGTCATCATGCGTGTAAAGCTACGCCCCCTCCTTGTCATCCTCGCCTCCGGCGCGCTCATCGGATTTTGTTTCCAAGAGCAAATCGTCAAGCGCGGAGGCATTGTCAATTACAACTCTTTTGTGAAAAACTCGGATGTCGAGCGCCTTACCTACCAAACTATCGCCCTCGACATGATCGCCCAAAAACCGCTATTCGGAGTCGGCCATCAGCAATTCAGCCTCACCCATTCCGCAAAGCAGCCAGGCGCCACTCACAACATCTATCTGATGTGGGCCGCAGAAACCGGATTGCTCTCGCTTGGTTGCTACCTGACGCTCATCGGCTGCATCGCCTGGACTGGCTTTCAACAGCGCAAGGCCCCGTACATGCCTTGCTTAGCTGGAATCTTTTTCGGCTTCATCTTCATCGGCGGCTGCGACTTCTATCTCATCAACATGCAAGCCGGAAGGCTGATGTTTTTCTTGATCGGAGGGCTCATTGCAGCCCATCGCATCCGTAAACCGATCCAGGTCCCTGCATGAGCGTTCGCTGGGCATTGATCGTAGGACTTTGTGCACTTGCGGCGTTTGGTGGAAAGCTTGCGTATCAACGAAGTTTGTTGAATGAAGAGCGTGGAGAGGTTGTGGTGTCTCGCCTCGATCAATGGGTGCCACATCTGTATCGTGCAGGCAAACGTGGGAAAGTGACATTTTCACAACACGAAGGTCATCGCATCGTCTGGCATCCGCCAATGCAACAAGCTGCGCGGACGCAGCCCCAACCGCAAAGCGGCGCTGTCACCTATGGCTTTAGCGGAGGCCGCTTAGGAGACAACCTCCTCTCCTATCTACACGCCCGTTGGATCGCGTACCGCGACCATCTCCATTTCGTGTTTCAGCCATTTCCGATGGCAGACGAATTTGCACTCGCGCAGGAAAACAGCGTCGTTGCAGAAAAAGAGGTTGTGGAGATTCCGTATTTCCCAGAACCCTCGATGAAGAATCGGGATCACCCGTTCGTCGTAGACTGGGACGACCCAGGGTTTCGCGAAGAAATCGCCCGGTGCTTAGCCCCCACAAAGCCCCATGTGTTACTCGAGTTACCAAAAGACAAGATCACCGTCGGCGTACACGTGCGAAGAGCCGGTCGATTCGATGCGATTGCGCTACATAGAGAATACCCGCTGAAATTTCCTCCAGACAGCTACTATCTCGAGCAAATTCAGCGCATCGCTCGCATCTTTGAGGGCCAGCCACTGTACGTATTTCTGCTGACTGACGATCTTCAGCCCCAAGCAATGCTCGAGCGCTACAAGGCAGCGCTGCCCTTTGCGAACATCGAGTGGGGGTGTCGCGAACGGGCGCCAGACAACGACCTCGACGATTTTTTCTCAATCCCGCTGTTTGATTGCCTGGTTCTTTGTGACTCGAACTTTTCGATCGTGGCGTCCAAGCTTGCGCACTACAAGGTTCGGATTGCGCCTACGCACTACTGGAGGAAAAAGGAAAGAGTGGGTGTCAGCGGAGTCGAAATCGTCTTCAATCCAAGCGCTTTGCCACCAACCCCGTCCCCGACCAATGTCCAAACGAAGTGAGATCGAGCTTCGGCAGCCGAATCTCGCGCCACATTTTTAGCATCGTCCACACCCGAATGTCATCGAATACGAGATACACCTGCTGGCTAAATGCAATCCGCTCCAACTGCTCGAGCAATTGCTTTTCTAAAGCGCCATCGTGCGTGGCGTCGATGAAGATGAGCGCGGCTCCGGCAATTGTTGATGCGTGGCGCTCAAACGTGGCACTCTGAGATAAATCCTCCACGTATTGGACAAGCGATCCGTCTGCAAAATCGCTTTGAGTCAGCACCGTCTTCGGGTATTGCTGCCATGGGACAAGATCAAACGTCATCACCTTCCCGCCAGGCGGCAAAAATCGCTTCATGCAGAGCGCGGAGAGCCCCGTCGCCGTCCCAATTTCGACGATGAGACGCGGCTGCAGAACCTGCACCAAGCCAGCGAGCAGCTTGTAATGCTCTCCAGGCCAAAGTCCCATGTAATGAGGCACATGCTGACGCCCTTTGGCAATCGGGCTCAGATCGAGCTGCGATGCTGCCTGGATCGCTTGCAAGCTCAACGCGATCAACTCCGGGGTCGGGCGCGACACTTCGTCATGCGTCGAGAGAATCATGGAGTATTCGCCGTGTGCGGCTTTCACCGGTGGAGGGAGAAGCTGTTTGATCGAAGGGGTTTTCCAAAACATGTTCTTTTTCCTTGAGTGACCTCAGGCTCAGCCCTGGTTAGTAGCTGAATAGTCACAAGAATTGCGTTCATCAGTTTGTCATAAAGTTTTGATTACCGAAAGAATGGAATGCGGTCCATGAAAGTAGACAGTTCTGAATCCAGATGAGGGATCATAGCCACCAGGCTCTTGAGCGATTGCCATGCCGACGAGAACGGGAATGTTATTGGCAAACTTCCAAAGTCCGCTACCGCTAAGTCCTTCAAAGGAGGCAATCACTTTTCTGCGCAAATTTCTCATGTCAGACGCATGATTGCTCACTGGACAGACGATGTAATCTACATCTGGCAATTGACGATAGCTTGAAGCGACAAACCCATAAGGACCTAGGTGCAGCTGGACTGTCTTGCGACCATCAGAATAGATTGGCTCAATGCCTCCGAGCGAGACGAAAGCCTCTTTTAGCGAAATGCTCGGCGGCTCATCTGGTATTTTGTAGAACGCCTTGTAAACCTTCAGCATGTCAATGATCTCTTGGGTGGGAATGACCAGGCCCAAATCTTTTGGTTGCCGCACAAGCACATCGTTTAGCATTTCGTCATCAAGAGCGGGATCCCACTCAATCACATTGAAATTTTTGGCCGATTGAGCAGGATACTCTCTTCGATGGCGATCAAATCGAAGAAGCATCGTCACAGACTTCGCTTTGCGAAGCGCTCTGCCTACATGAGCCGCGGTAAGCAAGAAGTATCGCGAATTGTATTGGCAAAGCACCGCAGTTCCAAATCCTTGCTCTCCTAACGAGAGCCCAATCGTATATGGCTCTGCCATTCGCCCGAATTCTTCTAATTGCGCATTTGCTCGAGTCCACACATCATCGATCGCCTTAGCGACAATCTCGCGCATCTCCTGTGAGTCTGTGCATTTCTGAAGCTGTTCCATCTCTTGGATGGTCGCGAGTCCTTGAATCAGCGACTTCTTGATTGCAAGGTCGAGAATCGCGAGCTCGATTTGTTCGCTTTGAGTTGTGCCTTGTCGAATTACATCCTGCAGCGTTCGAAGCGGTGTAGTGACGCGGTACCCCTGCCGAGTCTCGCACTGTGGCATCTCGTCCACAAAATGCACACAGAGATTGTTTGGGATTTTAGTGCTTTTCCTGAAGCTTTTAGGTACAGACATGTGGAGTTTGGCAGGGGCTACATCGCTGAGCCCGTGGATATCGAGCGCAGTTTCATGCGACCAGACACCTTGAGGTTTCCCTTGCTTGTCAGCGCTCCAGAGCGTCCAAAGAGCAAGCTCTGGGCGCGCAGTGAATGGGTAATTTGCCAGCCGATAAATGCCGCGAAGCGCTTCCTTACACCATTTTCCCGACCGCACTTTCAGATGAAAATTCGAGCGCGAAAAGCCACATTCTTCCGCCTGTCGGCTTGTGAAGTATCCCTGTTGGTTCTCAGCGATTTGGAGAAGCACGCTCTCTTTGCTCATACACAAATGTTATCAAAAGCATAACATTTGTGCAAATTCGTTTATTTTTAGCACAAATGTTATGTGTTTTATAACATTTGTGTGAAACAAACGTAAGCTGCTGACTTTAAGCCGATTGATCCTATTCCTGACGAGCATCTGCCTTGAGCATCTCAAGGCTTTGGTAATAGCGCATCAAGTCGCGGGCGCGCGCGGCGTCTTCAAAGCGGAGCTCCTTCGAGCATTTCCGCATTTCGGCGCTGCATTCGCGGATCTTTGCCTCGAGATTGCTTACATCAAGCGCTGAGGGCGCTTTGGCTTGCTCGGCAATCGAAGGCTCTTCCATCATCCCAAACGTCTCTTCGAGTGAGGCGGCAGCTTCCCGCTTTACCGAGCGCGGCACGATGCCGTGCTCGGTGTTGTGCGCCTCTTGTGCGGCTCTTCTTGAGGCCGTGATGGCTAGCGTATTTTCAATGGCTTTTGTTTTCTTGTCGGCGTAGAGGATGACCCGACCGCGGACGTTGCGGGCGGCCCTGCCGCACGTTTGGACGAGGGCGGTTTCGGAGCGGAGAAAACCTTCTTTGTCGGCATCTAGGATCACTACGAGAGAGACTTCGGGAATGTCGAGGCCTTCGCGAAGGAGATTGATTCCGACGAGCACGTCGAACTGGCCGAGGCGGAGCGCTTTGATGATTTGGATCCGCTCTAACGTGTCGATGTCCGAGTGGAGGTACTTCGATCTCACTCCGATTTCGTTGAGGTATTTGGATAGATCCTCGGAGAGTTTTTTGGTGAGCGTCGTGACTAAGATGCGGCCGCCGCGCTGGGTTTCGAGGCGAATTTCCTCGAGGCAATCGTCTACTTGGCCATTCGCGGGGCGCACCTCAATGGCGGGGTCTAGAAGACCTGTTGGACGAATGATTTGCTGGACCACATCGCCTTCCGCTTGCTCGATTTCCCAAGGACCTGGCGTTGCCGACACGTAAATGACCTGACGGAACTTCTCGTAAGTTTCTTCGAATTTTAGCGGCCGATTGTCGAAGGCAGAAGGAAGACGAAACCCAAACTCCACAAGCGCTTGTTTGCGCGAGCGATCGCCGTTATACATGGCGTGCAGTTGCGGGAGCGTCTGGTGCGATTCGTCGATGAAAAAGAGAAAATCTTCAGGAAAATAGTCGATCAGACAGGGAGGCGCCGCCCCTGCGGGACGCCCTGAAAAGTGGCGAGAATAATTCTCGATCCCCTTGCAAAACCCAATCTCGCGGATCATTTCCAAATCGTAGCGGGTCCGCTCGCGGATGCGCTGCGCTTCGACGAGTCGATTTTCGGACTCGAATGTGGCGATCCGCTCTTGGAGCTCGAGGCGAATGGTCTCGATGGCTTGGTGGCGAATGTGCTCGGGCGTCACGTAGTGAGAACCCGGAAAGATGCTGATGGTATCGAGCCGCTGCCGCACTTTCCCTGTGAGGGGATCGGTCTCCGAGATCCGCTCAATCTCGTCGCCAAAAAACTCGATCCGGTATGCCACGTCGTCTTCGTAGGCGGGGGCGATTTCGAGCACGTCGCCGCGCGCCCGAAACGTCGCACGAGCCAGATCGTAATCGGAGCGCTTGTAGTGCATTTCCACCAAATGAAGGAGCACATCGTCGCGACGCACCTGTTTGCCACATGCGAGGTGAAGCACCATCTGACTGTAATACTCAGGCGAGCCCAGGCCGTAGATGCACGACACGGAGGAGACGATGATCACATCGGGTCGCTCGATCAAGGAACGCGTTGCACTCAGACGCATCTTCTCGATCCGGTCGTTGATCGCCAAGTCTTTCTCAATGTAGGTGTCCGTTCGGGCGATGTAGGCCTCTGGCTGATAATAATCGTAATAAGAAACGAAATACTCAACCGCAGACTCGGGGAAAAAGCCCTTGAACTCCTGGTAGAGCTGAGCCGCGAGCGTTTTGTTGTGCGCGAGGATGAGCGCTGGTTTCTGGGCGCGCGCGATGAGATTGGCCATCGTAAACGTCTTGCCAGAACCTGTGATGCCGAGGAGCACTTGCGCCCGTTTGCCCCGCGCAACGCCTGCACTCAAGCGATCAATTGCCGTCGGCTGATCTCCCGTCGGTTGAAACTCAGAAACCAACTTAAACATCGTTGATGCTCAACCAAATCAAAAGCAGCGACAGCAGCAGCATCGCCCCAAGCCAACCTTTTTTCAGATGGGAGCGGTATTTAGGAAGGCGCCACGCCATGAGCGTCGGCAATACGCCGAGCAAAATCGCGACGAACACCGAGGCGTATTGGAGTGCGAGCAAAAACCCTCGTGGGTAGGCGAGAGCGAAGACAAACGGGGGCACGAACGTCAATAAACACGCTCCTTCCCGACCCCATGTAAAGCGGTGGAGCTTGAGCCCATCCCCTAGAAAGTCGGAGAGCGAAAGCGAAACCCCCAAAAACGACGTGATGATCGCGAAGAAGGAAAACGCATTGGCCACCTTGGAGATCCATCCACTGCCGAGAATAGCGGCAAGCGGAACCGCTCCCGATTCCCCCGCTTGCCAAGAAGCGATGAGGCCCGGACTCCCGTCAAGCGGCACAATGCCGAGCACAAAAAATTCCCAAAGCACATAGACGCCCAATGGAAGCAAACTCCCGATGAGAATCGTGAGGCGAAGCTGTTTTGCATTGTGGCGCAAGTACGTGGTCAACGTAGGAATGATGATGTGAAAGCCAAACGAAGTGATCATCACCGGAATAGCCAAAGAGAGGGCAGACAGATCGGCGCGAGCCACTAGCGGCCACTGCACGTGCGAGGGAAGAGACGCCACCAAACACGCATACGAAATCAAGAGCCCGCCCATGAGCAATCGGTTGACGTAATCGACGCTCCGCGTTCCGAGGTACACGAAGAGCCCAAAGAGAACGAGCATCAAGCAAAGCCCTAGCCATAGAGGCGCAAGCCAGCCAGTCAGCGCATGCAGCGCATGCAAAAGGAGTGGAGCGCTCCCCGACAGGTAGGCCGCCGTCAACGAATAGAGAAGAAGCAGGTACGTGACCCAGCAAACCAGTTTGCCAGGAGTGCCGAGAGTGCGCCCTGCCATCGAAATGAGATTCACATCGCCAGGACACGCCAAGTTCACTTCGAGAATGAGCCAAGCGGTTGCAAACATGAACGCCCAGCAAGCGATCAACCCCCAAAGCGAGGGAAAAAAGCCAGCAAATGCAGAAATGACGGGGAGCGCCAGCATCCCAGCGCCAATCGCAGTTCCCGCCACAAGAAGAATACCACCGATGAGTCTCATACTTGAATTTCCAAAATTTTTGGTTTGGCAGGGCTGTTCTCTGGGCAATCTGCTGCGTTGCCCTGCTTCGACAACCCACAAGGGGTTGCCTGCATCGGGTGCCCGCCTGCGGCGGCGCCTTGCATATTTCCCAGATAACAGCCCTGCCAAACCAAAAATTTGGGAAACTCAAGTCTCATAAAATCCTATTCAGTTCACACACAATTACAAGAAGAGCAAATGCTCCTGCAAAAACCAATGCGGGTTTACCTCCCCGCACGTGGTAGGGCGAGGCAATTTTTTTCCGGTAACGACCCACCCACGCCATGCCAATCGGCAAGAGGCCAAAGAGAATCATCGCGAAAATGCCCCCCGCAAGGTTCAGCGCTTTAAAAAACACCTGCTGCACCGAAAGCGAAAAGAAGAGCGGCGGCAAAAGCGCGAGACAGCAAAGCCACCACGAATTTTTGCGGGAGAGGTTTTTCTTCAACCCATCGGCGATGAAGTGCATCAACGCAAGCCCTTGCGCGAGGAAAGAGGTCACAATCGCAAACAGGGCGAACGCCCCTGCAAAGTAGCTGATCTTCGAATTGCCGAGACTTCCGCGGAGCGCAAAGGTCGCCTCCTCTCCTCGGTGGTACGTCTCTAAAATTCCACCGGGACCGTCGGGAGGAACCACTCCGAGCACGAGCACAGACCAAAGTAGGTAGACCAGAAGCGCCATGCCACTTCCAATGAGAATCGCTAACCGCACGCGGCGCAAATCCCCCATCATGTAATTCGTAAGACTCGGGATCATGTTCTGAAACCCGAAAGAAATCACCAGCACGGGAAGCGAGAGGAGCATGTAGCTAGGCGCCGCGTGAAAAAGGTACGCAGGATGGATCCGCGTGAGACCGAGCCCAATCATACCAACATACGCCACGATCAGCCCCACCATCAGAGCGCGATTCACAAGATCCACGGGGCGAGTCCCGAGGTAGATGATCAATCCAAACCCCGCTGTGAACAGCAAGGAGGCGCTCCATGGAGGAGCATTGATCCCTAAAAACTCCTGCAAAAACGTGGAGACAATCGAGCCGCTCACCGACAAGTAACTCACGAGCAGGGCGTAAAATAAAAAGAGATACGACACCCACCCGACCCAACGACCTATGACCCCAAGCGACTCTTGTGCCATTGAGAGGAGATTCACCGGCCGCTGAAACCAGCCGTTCACCTCGACGAGAAGAAGCGCCGTGAACGTCATGAACATCCAAGCGGCAAGAAGCGCTAAGAGAGAGGGGAAAAAGCCTGCAAGACCTGTGAGAATGGGAAGCGCCAACATGCCAGCGCCAATGCAACATCCAGCGACGAGCAACGCGCCGCCAACAACACTACCTTGCCTCTGAAGCTCCATATTCGTTAACACCTTTTCGCTTTTCCTGGCGAATCTCTGCATTGAGACGGCCTAGTTCATAGCTATTTTGGTCAACGAATTTAAAGAATCGCTCAAAAGAAGGCAAGCATTGCGCCACCTGGGCAGCCATTTCTTGCGCAATCTTGCGATAACCAGGGTGACCAGCGGACTGCGAGCGGAGCTCGCAAATCCATTGGAGCGCACGCAAATTCACATGAAAATACCAATGGATGTTGTAGGCCATCGGCACCACGTACTGCGCCTCCTCGGGAAGCTCGGCGGCAATCGCGTCGTAGGCCGTCTTCGCAGCCTCCATGGCAGCGTCGTACTCGGCGTGGAGCGGTGTACCCACAATCTCTGGAGGCGTGTAGTAGCCACAATTGCACGTCAAAGGCTGTCTCTCTTGCGTCAGAATCCGGTGCCGTTGCAGATCTCTGTACGCTCCAAAATCGCCTAAAATCTCGAACGTAAACACTGCATGCTCCAAACCTCGAGGAGACTTATGGCGGCGGTTTTCGCGCGCGGAGCACGCGGCATCGAGAATGCGCGCAAGCTCTTCTTGAGAAAGCGACTTGCAGTACGCTTGAAGTTCAGCCAAACTTCCTTGGCTCGCTGTGAATAACAAAGCCCCTGCGACCTTACTTGGCGCTTCCGGATCGAAATTAACCAACCGCACTCCACCTTGAAATGGAGCCACCGATCCAGTGTGCCTGCTCGCAAACTCGCGGATCTCGCCCTGCATCGTCTCCATGAATTGCGCATACGCCTGATAGTGCTTATGCGACATATCTGAGCGCCGAATGAACGACGGAATGATCTTAGAGAGCTCGAAATGCCCCTTTTTGCCAATTTCTTGAATCTCAGCGAGCGGAGATCCGTTGAGCCGCTGAAGCAGAGAATCGAAAAAGCGCCCATTGCCAAAAACGCCCAAATTGGTCAGCGCGCTCGCAGGAAGCAGACCGCGAAGACAGTCGAGCACCTTTGCCCGCAGCGCCGCCGCGTACGCCCCTTTCGAAATCGCCGGATCCTTCGGAAACCCTTGCTCAATGATTGCCGAAAGTGGAGGAATCAGTCTGCTATACGTATCAAACAGTTGATTGCACGTGTTGAGAAACAGATCGCGAAACGCCGATGTCATGAGAATCGGTTCGCGACAAAACAAATACTGATTGTTCACCTTCTGATCGAAATAAATGTAGCGCGTCGACTTTTCTAGAGGAGAACCACCGATCCGCGAATCTTCGATCACCTTCGCCGCCAGCATTGAGACCTGCTCGATCGCCAAATGCGCGCCTCCCAGTTCCCCA
>CAYGHT010000006.1:0-27792 GCA_964349755.1 uncultured bacterium | reverse complement strand
AACGCATACTGCACATTCAATGCTCTGCTAGCGCTGTTGAACGCTTTAACATTACCTGGTTTGATATTGAAAATGGGAAAACAGTAGTTCCTGGCCAAAAGGTAAAATTTAAAAAAACAAAGTTGAATATACTTTCCTCTTTCAGTGATCCAATATCAAAAAACATGTTACAAAACCCCGAAGGCGAATATACAGTTATTCGTATCGATAACTAATGCCATGTATTCCTTTGGTAATAGGCTAATACTCAATCGGAGCAAATATCACCGAGACCGCTGGATGCTGCCGCAAGAACGGATCAACTTCGCTGGCAAGAAACTCAAGCGTTTGCTCGGGGGCGCGGCCTACGAGCTGTTTGAGATCGCCAAACGCTAAAATCTCGCTGCGAGAAAAGAGCGCCTGAGAGCCAGAGGCCAGCGCCTTGAGAAGCTCTTCCATCGGATCTTGCGCTTTTTTGGTGAGCTCCGCGAGCTTGCGGAGCGTTTCGTGCATGTCTTGACGGCTTGCGCCCCGTTTGACCGCTTCCATGAGAATGTTTTCCATGCAGAGAAGCGGCAAGGCTTCTTGAGCATGACGCTTGGAGCTCTTTGCATCGATGTCGGGAGCTTCGAGGATGTGATGCATGAGGTTGAGCACTGCATCGATGCTCAAGAACGCCTCTGGAATGGCGAGACGGCGATTCGAAGAGTCGTCGAGGGAACGCTCGAGCCACTGGGTGGCGGCGGTGTAGCTTGCATTTTCGCTGAGCGAGATGGCGAAACGGGCAAGACCACAGATGCGCTCGGAATAAATGGGATTTCGTTTGTAGGGCATGGCGGAAGAGCCCACTTGGGTTGTGCTGAATGGCTCTAACACTTCGCCTTCGTGAGCGAGAAGTCGCAGGTCGGTGGCGAATTTGTGGGCGCTTGCGGCAAATGAGGCGAGCGCATTCAGGAGAAACGTGTCGAGCTTGCGTGGATATGTTTGGCCAGAGAGCGGCAATACTTTGGTAAAGCCGAAGCTGCGGGCGATGTCTTGTTCGAGATCGTGAACTTTGCGGTGATTTCCTTCGAAGAGCGCGAGAAATGAACTCTGAGTTCCTGTTGCGCCTTTAGCGCCTAAAAAGGGCATTTCTGAGCCGATGCGGCGCCATTCTTTGGCGTCCCACAAGAAATCTTGAAGCCAAAGAGCGATCCGCTTGCCGATTGTAGTGGGTTGTGCGGGCTGAAAATGGGTGTAGCCGAGACATGGCTCTGAGGCGTGTTGACGCGCAAGTGCGCTTAAACGGTGGAGAAGGTGCAAAAGTTTATTGAACAAGAGAGCGAGCGCCTCTTTCAGTTGGATCAGCTCTGCGTTGTCGTTCACGTAGGACGATGTGGCTCCCAAATGGATGATCGGTTTGGCAAGAGGGCACGCGTCGCCAAATGCGTGGATGTGGGCCATGACGTCGTGCCGAAATTGCTTTTCGTAGCGCTGAATGAGCTGGAAGTCGAGGTGTGTTTGAGCGGCGATCATTTGATCGATTTGGGACTGTGTGATGGAAAGGCCCAGTTTGGCTTGGGCTTTGGCGAGCGCGATCCATAGCGCGCGGAATGTTTCGCCCTTGAACTGGGCGCTAAACAGGCGGGACATCTCTGGGCCCGCATAGCGGGCCGAGAGGGGGCTGACGTAGACGTCACTCATCGCTTTTCGAGCAGAGAACCGACGTGAGCAAGCAGCGTTTGGAGTTGCTTTTTTTCCTCAGCAGACGGGACGCAAAGCGGGTTTTTCACCATGTCTTTTGCCCGTTTGAGAAACGCGATTGCATGCTCGGCAAAATTGGGGTGACGCTTGTCGTCTTCAGCGAGGGGAAATTCAATCCGAATGAGTTGAAGTAGCTCTTGCTTGGCTTGTCCACTGTAATTGCGAATGATGGCTTCTTTTTTCTCAAGAGAGCCTTGGCGAGAGGCCAGGCTATAGATCGCTTGGCGCGGCATCTGATCGATTTTTGGGTGGAGAGCCGCTGGCATGATGTTGTGAAATTCGTAATACTGCAAAAAGTTATAGGGCGTTTGGCGATTGCCGTACGTTGTAAATAACCACGCCGTGAACGCGCCGTCGCGATACGTTTTTAGGATTTCTTGGGCTCGTTTGATCCGCTCGCCGTGCAAGATGACTGCCTGGTTTGTGATCGCCTTGACCTCCGATGTGATCGCCATCAGGGCTTTGAGGTCCGCGTCGATACTGTCTGTATCGTTTTGTCGGAACGTTTTTAAAATGTGTTCGAGACTTTGTTTTTCTTGGTCGTTTAAAGCAGACACGCGGAATACGCCAGAAAAGCTCGACAATTCACCGTTGCTCGATCGCTCGACGAGAGCAGTCATTTTGGGTTGCTGGGTCTCTCGGGATTTGAAGCGGAGATTGAGCAAATCGTTAAATTTCGACATGTCCTTTAAGTCCTTTTTAAGAGTTCCTGTGTGAGAGCCATGTAATCGAGTGCTGCTCTACTTTTAGGGGCAGTGTCGAAAATCGGTTTCCCGTAAATGGTGGCCTCAGATACTGCGATATCTCGTCGTATTTTTGCTTGCAAGAGTTTTCCTGGAAACGTTTCTTCGATGACGTCCAAAAAGGAGTTGTTACTTCGACCGCGCGGATTCCAAAACGAGAGGGCAACGCCAAGGACTTTGGTGCCGTGACGCTCTGCAATGTTGTTGATGAAGAGCGAAAGGCGCTGCAGACCTTTTACGCTATAAAATTCAGGCGTTGCGCACACGAGAGAATGGTTGGAGGCGATGAGCGCCGATTCAGTGAGCCAGCAAAGCGAAGGGGGCGTGTCGATTAAAATGTAATCGTACTTCAAGGGACTCAAAATTTCTTTTAAACGCTCATGCGAATATCGATCTGAAGCAAGGCTTCCCGACACTTCCACTCTTTCGAGCCACGTATCGGCAGGAATTAAGTGCATGTTTGGAATGCACGTTTCTAAAATGACCTCTGAGATCTTTTTTTCGCGCTGCAAAACCGGTGCCATGCTGTCTTGCTCATCGGGATCGAGTCCAAGACCTGTCGTGAGGTTGGCCTGCGCATCAAAATCGATGAGCAGAACTTTCTTTTTGTGAAACATGCAAAGCGCAGAGGCAAAGTTGAGCGAGATCGACGTCTTGGCGGTACCGCCCTTAAAACTACTGACACAAATAATTTTCGTCATACAAAAGTCATACAGGAGTCGTTGAATAGGGCGACATCAATGCTTTGGTATCGCGCTCTTTTTCGACTTTAGCAAGAAATTCGAGAATGTCAATCTCTCCATGAACCACATTGTCGCGCGTTCGAAGAGCGGCTGTGCGGTGTTCAATCTCTTTGTCTCCAATTGTGAGCATGTAATTGGTCTTAAGAAGTTGGGCCTCGCGCACTTTTTTACCGACCGATTCGCTCGTTGCATCGATGTCGCAAATGAGATTGCGCGCTCGAATTTGTTTGGCGAGCTCTTCTGCATACGGAATGTGTCGATCGGCAACCGTCATGATTCGGATTTGATATGGGCTGAGCCAGAAGGGAAATTTGCCCGCGAAGTGTTCGACTAAAATGCCAAAAAACCGCTCGATGGATCCAAACAAAGCGCGATGGAGCATTACAGGACGTTTATGCATCCCATCGCTGTCCACGTATTCGAGTTCAAACTTTTCAGGGAGCGCCATGTCGAGCTGCACTGTTCCGCATTGCCAGTGACGACCGATGGCATCGCGAATGTGGATGTCGATCTTCGGTCCATAAAATGCGCCATCGCCTTCATTGATCCGATACGAGTGACCCCAGTCGTCTAGAGCGCCCTTCAATCCATTGGTTGCGACCTCCCACTCTTCGTCGGAACCGATGGTCTTTGCTTTCAGGGGGCGCGTTGAAAGTTCGAGCCGGTAGGGCAACCCAAATGTCATGTAAATCTTGTCGGCAAGGCGTAAGATCTGCAGAATTTCTTCCCGAATTTGATCTTGGCGCATGAATAGATGGGCGTCGTCTTGGTGAAAACTGCGCACTCGAAATAGGCCGTTCAAAGCGCCTGACGCCTCAAAGCGATGGACATGGCCGATTTCAGCGATGCGCAATGGGAGCTGGCGGTAACTATGGGTCGCTGTCTTGTAATAGAGCATGCAACCGGGGCAATTCATTGGCTTTACAGCAAACTCCCGCTCTTCCACCACCGAGGTGAACATGTTTTCTCGATAATGGAACCAATGGCCCGAACGCTCCCAAAGTTCTTTGCTCATCATCGAGGGAGTCTTGATCTCGACGTAGCCTCCTTCGAGAAGCATCGCGCGCAAAAAATCCAATAAGCGGTTCCAGACGATGAGTCCATGCGGGTGGATGAAGGGCATGCCGGGAGCCTCTTCTTTGAACGAGTAAAGGTCGAGTGCGAGCCCGAGGATTTTGTGATCCCGCTTCTTGGCTTCCTCGAGGAGCAAGAGGTATTCTTTGAGCCGTTTTCGGTCTGGGAAGGAGATCGCATAGATCCGCGTGAGCATTTCTCGGTTTGAATCGCCGCGCCAATAAGCACCCGATGTCTTAAGGACCTTGAACGCCTTGATCTTCCCCAATGCCGCCATGTGAGGTCCACGACAGAGGTCGACAAATTCGCCTTGCGCATACGCAGAGATCGGCTCTTCGGCAAATCCATCGATGAGTTCGCACTTATACTGATTGTGCGCAAACGCTCGCTTCGCTTCGCTCTTATTTGAAAACTCGCGCCGCTCTGTCTTGAAATTCTCAGCGAGAATCTTGTCCACTTCTCGCTCAATGGCCTCAAAATCTTGATCGGAGATGGTTAACCCCGCAAAATCGTAATAAAAACCATTTTCGATGGGAGGGCCAATCGTCGGCTGAGCCGTTGGCCATAAGCGCAAGATTGCTTGGGCGAGCACATGAGCGGATGTATGCCAAAATACTTCTTTGCCTTCCGGATCATCAAACCCAAAGAAATGAACCTGATCGCCTTCTTCTAGCTGCGTGCTGAGATCTTTGAGCTGTCCATTCACGCTGACCGCAATGGCTTGATCAGGCGCGGTCAGATGGAGTTTTTCTGCGGCTTCTTTCGCAGTGAGAGGGCTCGAGAATTCGAGTTTTTTATTCTGAATGGTGAGATGCATACAACGCTCGCTTGGCAAATGAGCCGCCAGTGTATCTCAAGGAAGCGTCCTTTGTAAAGCCGCTTTACAATAGATCGTTCTTATCGATCTTGTCCAAACGCTCTTCGAACATCTTGGCAAGGCGGGCGATTTGTGCTGGCGTTTCTACCGCAGCTCTGCGCTTGCGGTTTTTTTTGGCTCCATTCCGTTTCTTGAGCCAAGCTACAAACGCTTCGTTGGACTGTGTTTTGGCCTCAAGCGACACCGCATGGCTGCGAAGCGCGCGATCGTTCGTCACCACGACGAATGTCTTTCGGTTCTTGGCTGCCTCAAGTTGCTCGAGAATGTAGGCATCGGCGCTGATGCCTTTTGGAGCATATGCAATCTCGAGCGGAGATTGGTAGGCGCGGCCACTTTCAGTGCCTCTTGGATGTGCGCCGTCGAACACGACCGTTCCCTGGCACTTCATGTTGCTAAATGCATCTTGGATCCACTCCAAGAGCCTCTTGCGCTGGCTTTCAAGGGAGCAGCGCTCGTCTTCTTGGAAAAAGAATAAAAGGTTGTAGCCGTCAATCAGATAGTACACAAAGAGCCAGTTACAAAAGTCCTGCCCCCAGAAAAATCGCCCTTTTGAGCCATTTTACCCCTTCACCCCCGAGCCCTACTCGGCTGGAGTATGTGCTCGGGGGTGAAGGGGTAAAATGGCTCAAAATCATCGATTTTTCTGAGGCCATGACTTTTGCAACTGGCTCTCGAACAACGAGTCGAGAGCCTGCAAGATTCGGTCCATGGCTTTACGGCGGTGAGAAATCCGATTCTTGATCGCCTCTTCAAGCTCAGCAAAGCTTTTGCTATATCCGTGCTTGACAAAGAGAGGATCGTATCCAAAGCCGCTTCCCCCTTTTTCACGCGCTAGAATGGCCCCTTCGCAGATGCCGTGCGCGATTTTCTTGAGGCCGCTGGGAGAGGCCAATGCAATGGAGCACTCGAAATAGGCGAAGCGATCTTCTTCCATGAGATGTTGCATCGCCTCGAGAAGTTTTTTGCGGTTGTCGGCATCAGTGGCATCGTCGCCTGCATAGCGCGCAGAGATCACACCTGGAGCGCCCTTGATGGCTGGAACGACAAGTCCTGAATCGTCAGCCAGCACCCAGCGTTGTAAATGGGTAGCAGCATGCAATGCTTTCTGTGCTGCATTTTCTTCAAACGTATTTCCTGTTTCTGGGAGCGGTTGGTAATCGGGAAAATCGAGCAAACTCAGCAAGTCGATGCCGGAGCGTCCTTTAAGCATTGCTTTGAGCTCGCGAATTTTATGAATGTTCGTACTCGCAATCACAAGCTCGATCGATGAAGAGATCATATCTGGACCATATGTGTCTTTAGCCTTTCTGATCAAAGTAATTGTCGATTGCAGTGATCGTGAACGAATCGCCTTGGAATTCGAACTTTTCCCCTACGGTACGCCCTTGCATGACTTGAGCAAGCTTAGACTGCAGCGACAAAATCCGCTGTTCAGGATCTGCCTCCCAAGGACCGAGCAAGGTATACCGAAGGTGTTCTCCCTTTGAATCTTGGCAATGGACCACAACGCCAATTCCCACTTCATCCACCGAGACGTCTTCCGGTGTGAGGATGCGCGCTTTGGCCATCTGGTCTGACAAAAATTTAAGTTCGGATTGGAGACGTGCCCGGCGCTCCAATGCAGCCTTGAACTCGGCGTTTTCGCGCAAATCTCCGTGGCCCCTCGCCGTTTCAATTTCCTTGGCATTTTGTACCGTCTCCACCGTGGCAATTTTCTGAATCCGTTGCTGCGTTTTGCGATACCCTTCTTGCGTGGTCCAAAAAGGAGTCTCTTCTTGAAGAGAACGGTCCTTGTCTTTACGCAAACGAGCGAGCTCGGGGTGCACTACTTCGCCGAGCGAGTGGAGAATTTTGATGTCGTGATCGGAGAAGGAATTGCATTTGGTCGCGAGAAGTAAGTACTCCTTTACTTCTGCTTGGGTGGCGTGTTGAATGATGTCGCGGACGATCTTATAACGTCCTGCGGTGAGTAAGCTTAAGATCTTTTTGGCAAGGTCGCGCTGCTGCGGCTTTTTCTCGAGGTGGTCGAGCAAAACAAGGACGCTTTCAAAAAAACTGCTCTTGCCAGCTTGGTCTGAGAACGGAAGCTTTGCTTGAGGGGCAATGATTTTTTGGAAATACCAGATCACTTGATCCGGATATGTGAGCGGGTGAATCAGAAGTGCATTCAACCGTTTTTTTAGCTCTGCAGCAGATGCTTCTTCGACCAATTCGCCCAAGATAAAATCGCGGAGTAAATTTTGCTCCACGCTGAAGAGAAGCTCAAAATAGACCTCTTTCCAGTCTTTTCTCGTTTTACGCACCTCTTGGAGCACTTTTTTCTGCAACGACATCGCTTCGATGGGACGGATTATATCCGCGAGCAGCTTCATCTCGGCAATGCTAGCCGTGATCTGTTCAGCGGCAGTTGGAGCGCCCAAATCGTCTAATAAAAACAAAAGCTGCAGTTTTTGGCTCTCATTCAAAGAGTCTTGAGAAAGCACTTCATTGAGCCGCGCTTCCAGCGAGGCACGGAACTCTTGATTTTTCAGCGTCTCTGGAAAATCGCGCAAAAATGCGTGCACCATCTGGATCAGCGCATGAACAGACGGCTTTTCTTCGAGCGCTTTGTAAAGCGCCGTCTCGTGCGACACTTCCTCTTCGCGAAGCCGGAACCGATCTTTGAGCTCTTTGGGCGATTCGATCTTCGTATTCTTTTTGATTTTTGCTCTTGCCGCTTGCCACCATCGGTTCCAATCTTTCTCTGGAATCACGCTATCGCAGAGCTCTTCCTTGATGTCGCTTGCAGTTTTCGGGCCCAGATCGCGAAGCAACAGCTTGATGATTTCACCTGGATGTTCCCTCGCCTCTTTTTCCAAAGCGTCGGGATCGCCAAATCGGCGCGAATAGAAATGTTCTTTCGGAAGAACCGTGAGCGTTTTGAATGCTTTTTCAAACGAAAAGTGCTGAGGACCCACGATGTACTCGCACTCGACACTCACCTCTTCGCGTAAATACGAAACATCAAGCACCTCGCCCGTGCCCCATCCTGCAGTGTGAAATACGAAATTCCCCTTTTCAAAATGGGTCAGCAGCTCAAAATTCCGAATCGCTGAAGGAAACCGCTCTCGATTGCGCAGTCCCACCAGCTTGAGCTTTTCATTCAATAGTGGGTCGTTCTCGTAGCGCGCTTTTAAGTAATTGGTGGCCAGATCGGCAAGCTCTTCGCTGTTGGTCGTTTGAAGATCAAAAATTAAGCGAAGAATCTCATGCGTATGCTCAGGACCTTGAAGCAAGCGCCAAAGAGCGAGGACCCGATCGACATGAACGCCAAACGGCTTGGCAAGCTCAGAGCCTTTCACGCTTTCAAGGACACGGACAATTTCTTCGCCATCTGGCTGATCGCCATAGCAATATTCTTCCCAGATCTTGAGAAATCCTGGGTAGTCGTTATTATGAATTCTCTCTCGAAAATCTTTTAAATAAGCCATCGCAAAACGCCTTGGATTTTTTTAGGTGAGCGCGATCATACCAATCTGAAGAATCTGTTGCAAGAAATGGGACACGCCGCCTACGCTGCTCGCTGGACTTGTTCTCCAAGAACTTCATGAAGTGGCTTCCCTTTCTCTTCCTTTTCTCTTTGTTGGCTCAAGAACCAGCTGAACAACTTTTTCGCGATCTTGAAACAGTGGCTCAAGTGAACCGCGAATGCCACGATCGACTCCCGCTCATGGTCAACTACCAACTCCAGGGCGGTTACTTTACGATGCCCTCCGCGCGCACCTACGACGCAGGCATGTTGGGCTTTGGCTTTTCTTACGTACCTCCCTACCGCGTCTGGAGCCTCGCATTTCAATTTTTTGATCACATCGAAACGACCGGCAATTACTGGATCTTCCACGGCATTCTCGAAGGCAATTTCGGCCATCTAGGTTTCGGCGACGACGCAGAGCGCGCCGCCAACGTCAAATTCGTCCTCCTTCGCAAAGAAGACGGCTTTTCTTTTCTCCCAGAATTTGCTCTCGGATGGAACGACTTCCTCGGCTCGCGAAGATTCAATTCGTTTTACTTAGTCGGTACGCAAGACATCCTCCGGTGGAATTTAGAAGCGACACTTGGGTGGGGACGCGGACGCATTCAAGGATTTTTCGGCGGCCTTGCTTGGTCGCCCTGGCGTAAAGCCAGCCATTTTGCCAAAGGGCTCCTTCTCGCCGCCGAATACGACGCCAACGACTACACCCACCACGGCCCTGAGCACGCACAAGGCAGACGTGTTAAACACCGCATCAACGCCGGACTCCAGCTCGATTTTCTCAAATGCTTTCGGGCGTCCGTCAGCACACTCCGCGGCGAAGACGTCGCGGCAAGTCTTGCTTTCCACTACAACCTCGGTGAGAGCAAAGGGCTCTTCCCCAAACTCTACGACCCCCCAGCCTATACAGCGCCCGTCGACCAAGAACCTTTAGGACCCATCCGTTCGCGCGAAGAATTCGGACAAGAGCTCGCTTACGCCTTCAAAGAGCAAGGCATCGATCTCTACGCACTCCGCCTTGTGCCCCAACCAAAAGGGCGCGATCACCTCTGGCTAAAACTCATCAACATCCGTTATCGAGAAGAAGAAATCGTCCGCGAAAAGATCGAACGAGTCCTTTCCTCGCTCACTCCAAACAACCTCGACGCCGTACAAATTGTCGTCGAAGCAGATGGCATTCCCATCCACGAATACCGCTTTCGTATCCAAGATCTTCAACGCTTCGCTTCTCACAAGATGGGCGATGATGAATTTCGGGTCATTGCGCCCCTTCGAGAAGTCAAACCAACTCCCACTGACTATGAGTCATGCCTTCTCTACCAACGGCGCAAGCCCATTTGGCTGCTCACGTTCCGCCCGTGGATGCGCAGCTTCTTCGGCAGCTCGCGCGGCAAATTCAAATACGAAGTCGGTCTTTCGCTCGGACCTGAAGGGTATTTATTCGACGAGATTTACTACTCGCTCTACGGAAGCTGGACCCTCAAGTCCAGCATTCAAAACCTCGCAGACCGAGATTTCCTAAACCCCTCGCGCCTCCTCATCGTCCGCACCGATGCCCTTCGCTACAACCAATCCAATTCCCTCCACCTCGACCAAGCCTTCCTTCAAAAAAGCTGGAACATGGGGTCCGGCTGGTTTTCCCGCATCGCTCTCGGCTACTTTGAGACCGCCTACGCAGGCATCGCTTGCGAAGCCCTCTATTTCCCGGTTCTCGCCAACTGGGCCATCGGCCTCGAAGCCTCCACCCTCCTCAAACGGGACTACTTCGGCATTGGCTTCCAACGAAAAATACGCAAACTCACCGACCAAGGCTACCAACTCTTCCCCTACACCGGCCTGCAGTACTTTCTCGACGTCTACTATGAATACAAACCGTGGCGCCTCGATTTCAAAGCAAGCGTCGGCCAATTCCTCGCCCGCGACAAAGGAATCCGCCTCGACGTCGGCCGCATGTTCCCCAGCGGCCTTCGCGTAGGCCTCTGGTACACCTTCACCAACGCAGACGACACAGTGAACGGTTCTCGCTACTACGACAAAGGCTTTTCCATCACCATGCCCCTCGACATTTTCCTCAACAAATCGAGCCGCACCCGCATCGGCTACGGCATGTCCGCCTGGCTCAGAGACTGCGGAGCCAAAGCCGCCACCGGCAAAGAGCTCTATAACACCATCTACTACGAGCGCTACAACCCAAAGCCGCTGATCCATTGATGTAAAGCGGCTTTACATCCACAAACACTGAAGCAGGCTGGCTCTAAATTTAAAAGGTTCAACCGACCGCGGCATAGGCGATAAACTTGATACATTGCAAATTTCTCTGATAATCATGGTGTAGTCGTGATTATCAGAGAAATTTGTTAAGTGCTATGCTTTCCTTATCTACCAAAGGAGAGCTGCTATGACGCCAATCTCAAGAACTTTCGCTCGCCAATTCTCAGGAATCGCCTCTAGCGATTGGAGAAAAAAATCCAAAAGACCAGTCCATTCTTACGCTGGATTGTAACCACTGAACAACGGGCAGCAGCCTCGCTTGCAAAGAAACGCATCACTGCTAAAAAAGAAGCAATGCCTAATTTTTCTGGCTTTTGGTTTCCAGCTCCAGGAGAGCCTCACTATCGCGCGTGGAGAAGAGGTCTTTTGAAAGCCGTGAAGGAACTAGAAGCACACAACAAAAAAATTGCTGAGCTCAACAAGAATAAAGACACCGACTAGCGGAGGGCCTGCCTGTTAGGGTTTGTAACGATTATATGTTATAAAATCCAACATACGTTAGTATGTTGTTTATGAAAGACTCTCTCGGCAAACGCATCGCTCATCTTCGCGAACGTGCAGGCTTTAAGCAAGAAGACCTTGCTACCTGCCTGCAGGTGGATCGCGCGGTCATTTCTCATATCGAAACCGATCGCCGCCCTCTCAAAGCTGACGAGCTTCTGAAACTGGCCCGCTTGTTCAACATCTCCACAGATGTTCTATTGGGCGTCGAACCTCTGACAGACGTAGTCTTAGACGCCGCCCAAAAACCCGCAAAGAAAACACACGCCCTTCGAATCCACGTACCTGCGAAAAACGTCCGCAAATTTCGAGAAGTGCTCCTCTACATTTTGAGCAAAGTTGGAGCCAAACCAAACATCGGCGAAACCGTCATCTACAAGCTCCTTTATTTCATCGACTTTAACTACTACGAAAAATACGAAGAGCAGCTCATTGGCGCCACCTATATCAAAAACCACTACGGCCCCACGCCCCTTGAATTCCAAGAGATCGTGAAGAACATGATCAAAGCCAAAGAACTGGAAAAAGTCACCAGTGTCTATTTTCAGCGCGAACAAAAGAAGTATTTGCCCTGTAGACAGCCTGATCTTTCCGTCCTGAACGCTCAGGAAGTCAAGATGATCGACGAAGTGTTGGCAAAACTTTCAGAGATGAATGCAAAAGCCGTCAGCGACTATTCGCATGGCGATGTGCCTTGGATTGTGACGCCGCAAAACTGTGCCATCGACTACGAATCGGTCTTTTATCGAACGCCCCCCTACAGCGTCAGAGAATCCGATGCATCCCACATTCCACAAACTTGAGCGAACACCGCCGTTTAGTAAAGACCTCAAGAAACTGCTGTCGGAAGCAAAGAGCGGTTTACACCGCTCTTGCTACCTGTGCGAGTTGTTCTCGCGTAGCAAGATATCTGCAAACAGTCTCCGCCAGCTTCTCAAATGCGTCGTCAATTACATTTTGCTTAGCAGGTGATGAGGCAGATCGTGAAACCTTAGGCCCCTGAGGAAGAGGCGTGTTTGGAAAGCATTCCTCCCAGGATTGCTTAGTAAATGTTCGCAGCTGTTCTTCCGTTCCTGGACGATTGAGCGCTTCGCGTGGGGTATTGCAGTCATCGAACGTCCAAGGCAAGCCCAACTTAAACTTTGCAGAAAACCATTCTCGAATTGCGAGAAACAGTTTAGTGATGCAGTTTGTTGTCTTGATTAATGTTGCATCGCTCTCGCGATAAAGACCGTTAATGAGCTCGATGACCTTAAAGCCCGCTTGTCGTTCCGCGGGAGTTAAGAAATTGCAATGGTAAATCAATCCCAAGCTGTCAATAGCTAATCGGCTAAGAGCAATTGTTCCTTTATGGCTCGTTACTGTAATTTCTCGCGCTCCAAAAAACGAAATATGAGCCGTCGGTTTTCCCGTGGAAAGAATCTTCTCCACATTCCGAAACCATTTAATTTCCGGTCTTGGCCCTGTTTGGGCCTCCGCTTCCGGCGTCCATCCGTACTTCCCCGCGTTCTTGTACGATCTCTCCGACCAGGCGTCCCACGCATCCATCTGATCATTAATTGCTGTACTGAGCTGAGGTAAAGGCGTCATATTCTTCCTTATTTTGCGATTTTAAGAAGCATGATTTTACCTGACACTTCCTAAATAAATCAACGAATAAATAAATTTTTTGTTTATCCGCTTAATTTAAGCGGACTGCTTCTCAACTTTCGGCTTCCGCCAGCGCGACTTCGCGGGCAACACCCACTTCTTGCCATGTAAATGCTTCGATGGCGCGGAGCGTCTCTGCGGTCGATTGAGAGCGGTTGATTTGCATTCTCAGCATGCGCGCTCCTTCTAGGCGCTTTAGGTACCAACAGCCGACTCTTCGCATGTCGAGAAGGGCTGCCCGTTCGGGTTGGTAGCGAAGGATTTCGTCGAGGTGTGCGAAGAGCGTTTCGCGGATGATTTGAACGCCGCGCTCTAAGGGGGGCTCGCCATTGAGATGGCGCAGGATGTCTTCGGTGATCCAGGGTTGACCCATTGCGCCGCGAGCAACGAGCACGGCATCGCAGCCGGTTGTTTTGAGCATTCGTTCGGCGCTTTGGGCGTCGAATACATCTCCGTTGCCGACGACTAAGATGTGTTTGGCTGCGGCTTTACAGGCTCGGATCGGCTCCCAATTGGCTGGGCCTTGATAGCCTTGCGCTCGGGTGCGCCCGTGGATGGTGATGGCTTTAGCACCGGCGGCTTCTGCGATGCGGGTGATGTCGACGGCGTTGATGTGCTCTGCATCCCAACCCATCCGAATTTTGACAGTGACCGGGATCTTGACGGCAGCAGTCATCTCTGAGAGCATTTCTCCGATGAGCTCGGGAGTTTTTAGCATGCCAGACCCGCTGCCATCTTTGGTGACTTTGTCGACTGGGCAACCGCAATTGAAATCGAGAATGTCAAAACCGGCATCTTCCACGATGCGGGCGGCCGCGCGTGCGAGCTTCGGTTTACTCCCGCAAAGCTGAGCTCCGATGGGGTGTAGGTCGGCGCTGTAGTCGATCATCCGGTAGGTGTGTGAGTCGTGGCGCACGAGCGCGTCCATTTTAACCATTTCACAATAGGTGATGCCGGGGCGCCAGCGACAGGCGATCTTGCGGTAAGGAAGATCGGAGCAGCCAGCGAGTGGGGCAAAGAGAACGTTATTCGGGAGAATGGCTGAGCCAATGCAAAAAGGGGTCGTTTTCATGAAACGAAGCGTAAAACGATCATTTCTACAAGTCGCAAAACAAAGAAGGCGAGCAGTGGGCTCAGGTCAATGACCCCTCCGAGAGGGGGCAGGATGCGGCGAAAAATGTTCAAATAGGGGTCTGTGCAGAAAGAGACAAAGCGGACGAGTGTGTGGTATTGCCAGGCAGGGAACCAGGACAATACGATACGGATGAAGAGCAAAATCGTATAGCTGTAGAAGAGAAGTTGGACGACGTCTTGTACGTAGTGTGCACTCATAGCGGGAGACAGTATATGGATTGTTGTATTTGCCTCAATTATCAAATTATTTCTTGTCATGCTCAGGAAATCTCCGCTGGCGTATAGTTCCTTGACTGATGGATACGCTGGGAATTCACTTTGATGGGGCTTGGCTCCGATGCGCGAAGCTTAGAAGGCGGCAGCTCATTTTTTGTCAGACACTTGCTCAAGCAGCCGATGTAAAGCGGCTTTACAGTGCGGGGGTGCAGTGCGCAAGCTCCATTCCTACCTCAGTTCGAACAGTGCGCCTTCCTACTTCCTCGCGCAAACAGATTGAGCAAGGGCTCCGCTTTCAGATCGAGGCTCTGTCGCATGTGCCGTTAGAGGAGCTGATTTACGTTTCTCGAATCGGCTCTCAAGAAGCGTCTGTGTTTCTCGCGCGCAAGGCGCTGCTTCAAGACCATTTGGGGCGCTGGAGAGCGCTGGAGATGGACCCGAGCTGTGTGAGCGCGCACTCGCAAGCGCTTGCTCTCTTCGCGCGCTGGCGATGCCCCGCGCTCACAACAGGGTTTATTGTCCACTTAGGGATGGACAGCTGGACTTGCGTCCTCGTGGAAAATGGCCTTGTAAAGCGAGCGTTTTCCTTAGAAGAAGGGACGGCCGCACTGCTTGGAGCGTTGCACGCTGATGCGCCTCAAAGCGCCGCCCATGCACTTCATTTGCTGCAACTCAATACATCCAAATACCCAACTCTTAGCAACCGTTTACAAGAAATGAGAAAACAGCTCCAAGAGACGTTTGCAGCGTTACAATCAACGGTTCAATCTGTGCTCTTTACGGGCACGGTCGATGCGTTCGGTTTTTTTCGCGCCTATCTTTTGGATGGTGCGCCGCATCTTTCGCTCTACGAACCGACCCCTTCGCTGAAAACAGATGAGCGTCAGAGCGCGATCGCGATCGGCGCCGCATTGGAATCGCTCAGCCATGATCGGCTCCAATTTCTCAAAGGCGAATTTGTTCCGGCGAGCGTCTGGAAACAAGCGGGCAAGCGGGCAGCACTTTTATTGGGCGCTTCGTTCACACTCAGCATTGCTGGATTGGGGATAGGGATCTGGCAATTGTCTCAAAACGAGCGCACCTTCAAGTCGTCGAAGACCGCGAGCGCGGTTCAAATCATCGAAGAATACAAACAAGAATCGCCTTACTTAAGCACCGTGCCAACTGCCTCTGAAGTGCTTAGTTGGATCTCGAAGCACCCACTCCTCGACGCCCTTCGGATTGCGGGCGATCCGCTTGAAATTGTGGCGTTCCACTATGAGCTGATCTCGCTGCCGAAGATCGGAGACATGGACGCCGCATATACGGGAAAAGTGACGCTGGAATTTCAGGTGAAATGGCCGACAAGCGCCCGTAAATTTCACGATGCGCTGCTCGCTGAAGTGCGGGTGGTCGATCCCAGTCTTGAGATTGCTTGGGAGTCTTTTGCTGACGGGTATAAAGCGTCGTTTTATTTAAAGAAGAGGCCGCCGCATGTTTTTTGAGCGATTAGGACGCGCTTTATTCAGCAAAATCTCGCCGATTGTGTTCTGCTGCTCGCTGACTTTACCGCCGCTTGCAACAGCGGCTGCACTCTTGCACTGCTGGAACAGCGATGCAGAAACCCAAGAGCAGTTGCTGTCACGTCTTCGAGGTTCAGAAGATGCACTCCTGCGCAAGCAACGGATGGATCTCTTTTGGACGCGCTACGCGCGTCCAGCTCCCTATTTTCTGGATAAAGAACTCGAATCGCTTGTGTTTTTGCGCAAGGAACAAGAGGCGCTCCACGCGTGGAAAACGCATCCGACAGTCTCAGACAAAGCCGAACTCTGTCAACGTCTTGCATTTCTGGACAGCGAAGAAAATCGATTGGTTTTTTCGGAAGAGGGCGTTCAAAAATCGCCTGTGTGCAAAGAAACCATCGAAGTGCAGCGCCATCCCGTCGAAATGAACGGGGATGATTTGGTGTCAGTTCTTCGCATCATCGAAAATCTCGATGGCCAAAACGAGCGCCCTCAGTTGATCGTGTCCGAACTTCGTCTCTCTCGTAAAACAACTGTGCTACAATCACAGCCGTTTGAAGTTCAAATGCGTCTACTTAAGCGAGAATTCTTATGAAATGTCTTCTTTTCTTTCTGGCTTTACTCAGCGCGTGTACTCGCGCAGAGGTGCAGCACGAACCTTTGGTCTCGATCCAGATTCAAGATCGCAACGGGCTCACTGAAACGATCAGCACGCCAGATCGGTTGAAAAAATTCAACGCCACCGATTTTTTAGCCTCACAGCCCTTCAAAAAAGTGATTCGCGTGTTTAAAGAACAGGGGAAGCACACTGCGAAAATCACGAGTTATCACCCCAACGGCCAGGTCTGGCAATACCTCGAAGCGCAAGACATGCGGGCATTGGGTGCCTATCGAGAATGGCATTCGAACGGGCGTCTCAAGATTGAAGCGTCTGTCATCGGAGGAACGGCCGATTTAGCAACCGGTGCACAACGAGATTGGCTTTTCGATGGGACTGCTTACGTCTTTGATGACCAAGGACACCCTAGCGCCAACATCCTGTATGCAAAAGGGGCCCTTGAAGGCAAATCGCTTTACTTTCATCCGCATGGGGGGCTGCATAAAGAGCTGCCGTATCACGAAAATGAGCTCGATGGTGAAAGCACGAGTTTCGATTCGCGCGGCAATCCCGTGGCAAAGATGACCTATCGCAAAGGGGTTCGCCAGGGCGTCAGCATGGGATTTTGGGCAGACGGCAAACTTTGTTGGACAGAAACGCATGAAGAAGGGCGACTGATCGAAGGGCGCTATCTCGCTCGCGACGGACAAATCGCTTCAGAAATTCACCAAGGAGCGGGGTTTCAGTCGCTCTTTGAAGGGGGAGCTCTTTGCGAGCAAGTCGAATACCGCTTAGGGAAACCAGAGGGCGTTGTTAAACGCCTTTCTTCCAGTGGCGCGACGCTTGGCATTCACTCCATTAAAAACGGCAAGAAACAAGGCGAAGAGATTCAGTACGACGAGCAAACGCTCTTGCCGAAACTGTCCATTTCCTGGGAAGAAGATGCGATTTCGGGACTTGTGAAAACGTGGTACGACAGTGGCGCTCTTCAATCGCAGCGCGAATTTTCTCACAACAAGAAGATGGGGCCATCGATCGGATGGTATCGCGATGGCGCGCTCATGTTCATCGAGGAATACGAAGAAGATAAGCTAGTCAAAGGCGATTATTTTAAGAAAAAACAAAAAAACGCCATTTCGACGATCGTCAATGGCAATGGAGTTGCCACCCTTTTCGATGGCCAAGGCGTTTTCTTAAGAAAGGTTCACTATGCAAAGGGCAAGCCATTTGATCCCGAAAATTGAGTGCCGCAAGGCGTGTTTAAAACGGAGAGGGGCGATTGGAGCCAAGCGTCGTCTGGAAGCAGCAGAGAGGCTCTTCGAGCGCTTTGCTGTCCATCCAGCAACCCTTGTTCTCTCTTTTGCATCCTTTGGCTCTGAAGTAAACCTCGACGCACTCAACCGCCATCTTGCAAGTAGCCAGCGACTCGTGCTCCCACGACGTCTGAACCATTCGCTCGCGCTCTACTTAGTCGAAGACATGGATGCACAGCTCGAAGGGATCGGACTCAAAGAACCCATTCCAGCGCGCTGCCGCCAAGTTCATGAGGTCGAGCTCGCGCTCGTCCCAGGCCTCGCCTTCGAACCTTCGGGATTCCGCTTAGGATATGGCAAGGGGTATTACGACCGGCTGCTCGCCGAACGCAGGGCGTCGCATGCGGTCGGAGTGGGTTTCCTCGAGCAGCTGATGGAAGTTCCCAGGGACCCTTGGGATGTGCCGGTAGATGCGCTTTTTTTTGGTTAAGACTTCTTTTTGAGAGTAGAAGCTGGTTCTTCTGGCTTTTGCCCTTTCTTGGGCCTGCAAACTCGATAACCAGGGCAATCGTTGGCACGCACCAAGGCGCCTGGCGATACGCTGTTGCACATCGAGTAAATGTCATCGGAAGCGCATTGCCAGATCACGACATACGGGGTCAGCGAAACTTCAGGAGTCCCAGGATGGACATATTTGGTGGTCGACAGATTTTGTGTGACGTTGCTTTGTTGACCGGGCTGCATCGTGTACTGGCCGAGGTAAGTTCCGTCAGAGGCCTGGATCGTGGCGGTCAAGATGAAAGGAGAATCGTTCAGAAGCAAGAGGGTGCCGTCGTTCGTTCCAGCAAAAAGAGCCAAAGGCAATAAAAATATCCACAGCACTCTCATCGGGCCCTCGATTCATCGATCTTGGCCCAGCGAAAGTCGATTTGACCGATCGGCGATACGATGACTCCCTCAAGATCCGGCCTTTGAAGATAGGCCATTGCAAAATGAAAGATGGGAATGACGGGCATCTCTTGCATGAGGATTGTTTCTGCTTTGGAGAGGTGTTGCTTTCTCTCTTGCGCATCTTGGATGCTTGCAGAGCGGGTTAGGAGATCTGCGTACTCGGAATTTTCCCAATTCGTGTTGTTGGAGCTTGCCTGTTTTTCCTTGAAGACTTCGAGGAAATTGACGGGGTCGTAAAAGTCAGCGACCCAATTGCCAATCGCGAGCTGAAAGTCTTTCTGCTTCACTTTTTGGAAATGGACTTTGGGCTCGAGCATCTGGAGTTTGACCTGAATGCCGAGCGCTTGCTCCCATTGTTTCTGGATCGCTTGGACAATGGGCAGCGTATAGGCAACCGATGGACTGAAGTTGAGCTCGAGCGGCTCTAGCGCTTCTCTCGTGAGATTCAACTCCTGGAGGGCTTTGTCCATGAGCTCTTGCGCGCTGAGCGAATTTCTCACGCGAACGGTGAGCCCCATATCGGGAGGCACGAGACTGGTCGCGGGAGTCTGTCCTGCTTGCAGGATGTGTTCGACAATGGCGGCGCGATCGAGACTCTTGGCCAACGCTTGCCGAAACGCCGCGGAGCGGAGTGGGCTTTTCGGATGCGCTACATTCACGCGTAAAAAATAAGTTCCTGTGAGAGGACTTGTCTTGAGTGCGTTTAAACGCTTGAGATGCTGGATCGCATCGACGGGAATTGTGGATAGAGGAGAGCCCGCCCAATCGAGCTTCTCTTCCTCAAAGAGGCGCATTTCTGTGTCGGCGTTCAACATCAAAAGGGCCATTTCGTTCAATTTTACGCGAGGAGCTTCCCAATAGCGCTGGTTTTTCACGACCCGAATTTCGTCGTTGTGTCTCCACGATGCGAGGACAAAAGGGCCGTTGCCAACCAGGGTGGTCAAATTCAATTCTTCTGTACTTGTGGTATGAGGAACAAAGAAATAGGAGCTCATGGCGCAAGCTTCCAGAAAGTACGGCGTTGGTTGCTCCAGTTCGACAACAAGCGTCTGTGCATCCGGCGTTGTAAGCCCAAGCATGTCTTTGGGAACTTGCGCTCCTTTCACCTGCTTTGCATGTTTGATGAGGTAAAGCTGGTAGGCGATGTCCGTTGCAAACTCTGGATCCAATACCCTTTTCCAACTCTCTGCGACGTCCTGCGACGTCACGGGCTCACCGTTGGACCACAGCGAGGGGCGCAAATGAAACGTATAGCGAAGCCCATCGGCTGACACATCGACCTTTTCAGCGAGAGCGAGCTCTACCGTTCCTTGAGGAGAGATGCGGGTCAACCCCTCAAAAAGCATCCGGCAAAGCGCGATTGCGTTGAGATCTCGCGCTTTGCGTGGGTCGACGCTTGTAGGGTCTGAGCCGATGTTGATCGTTAGCGTCTGTTTTGGAAGAGGCGTTTCTGCTTTGCGACAGCTCGACAGGAGCGGAAGAGCTACAATGAAAAACAAATAGAGCCATCGACTGCGCATGCACTGCATCTTTGCCAAAATGGCGATTTGTTGCAAGTTGGAGGACATGTGGTTCCAACTTCGACGCCCAGCGCCCATTCTCAATACGCCAGAGTTTAGGCAGTTGTTTGGTGGGGCGTCGGGCGTTACAATTCCAGTCGACAGCAACGGCCATCCGCAACACATTGAAAGTGTCGCTCTGCCCGGCATGGCGTTTGCCGTCCTTCGGGAGATGGGAGATATCCTCGAGATTCTGTGGCCAGAATATGGAATAGAGCCGCTCTACATCGATCGGCGCTTTGGCGCCCTTGTGCACCACAAGCCCACGACACGCTGCGCCGCACTTCCCACTGCATCGATTTTGCTCGAGCGCATGGAACGGCGTCTCGGAACTCCTTACGTGTGGGGAGGAAATTGGGCAGAAGGAATTCCAGAACTGCTCGAGTATTATCCGCCGCGAGGGCGTTTGGACGCCCGCACTCATCAACTCTGGACCATGCAAGGCGTCGATTGCTCAGGGCTCTTGTTTGAAGCAAGCGATGGACTGACCCCTCGCAACACGTCTGCACTCATGGAGTTTGGAAGAAAGCTTTCGCCAGAAGAGCCGCTCGAGCCGCTCGATCTAATCGTGTACCCTGGCCACGTTCTTTTTGTGCGCGACGCAAAAAACATCATCGAGAGTAAATCGCCGATGGGCGTCAGGCTCTATCCGCTCATGGAGCGGCTCGAAGAATTGCGACGCGAGCGCCGCCCCTTTGTCATTCGCCGGTTTGCAAAAAAGGGATAACTCCATTATGTCGAACAGAATGCGGCAGAACCAATTGTTCTTGTTTCCTCAAGCGTACTTCGGTTCCCTACAACATTTCGAAGAGGAGATTGTGAATGACGATGAAATTGTGTTCATTCATCCGTGCACATTCTTCCAAAATGTCGGAAGTTGCGATCACAACATCGGTTTTTTTATGCGGTGGACAGACCATTTTTCTCTCGAGTTTTACGAAGAGTGCGAATAAATTTTTTCGCTTATCGCTTGATTTAATTTTGAACTTACGCATAACATCCGCTATGTAAACGCAGAGTGTGCAAAAGTTTTTCACTTTCGCCAGCCGCGACAAAAGTTCGTAACATTCGTCTTAAAATGGAGAGCAAAATGAATCTATTCGCTAAAACAAAGCCCTGGATGGTGGCATCGCTTTGCGCTGCAACTTCCTTGTTTGCGCAAGATGCGGCTCCCGCAGCTCCCGCAAAATGCCGACCGCAAAAAAGCTTCGAGCAAGGGCATGAACTCACACAAGGCCAGATGATGGCCGCCTACAACGCCACCGCACGCATCGACGTACGCGGCTCGTGGGATTTTTATGTCACTGGTAGTTTCCTCTACTGGCAGCCCATCCAAGAAAACATGGAGCTGGGGATCGCAACTTCGTCCACTACAGCAACTAGCTTAGTTGTAGGAACGACAGAAAATCCAGGCAATGTCATCAACGCGAAGTTTTCCTACAAGCCTGGCTTTAAAGTTGGCTTGGGAATGAACTTTGACTATGACAATTGGGATGCATTCGCAGAATATACCTGGTTTCATGGTACACACACAACAAGTTCAAACGGTCCTGTTTCTACAGGTGGCGTCATCTATGCGCTACAGGGGCATCCAAGGCTTCCTACTGTAGGTCTAAACGGCTACACTTCCGCTTCTAATTCCTGGCAGTTGAAAATGGATTTTGCTGACTTGAACCTCGGTCGCGCTTATTACCTCGGGACAAAAGTATCGCTCCGTCCTGCAATTGGCGTGCGCGGTGCATGGATCCGACAAAATTCCACATATTCTTACACCAATGATGGAACTTTGTCCCAATTCATCACTACAGGTTTACCAGGAAGTCTCGCATCCACAGCAACCTCCATGTCTTGGGGTGTTGGACCAAGTATTGCTCTTGATTCCAATTGGATGTTTGGATACGGACTTCGCACGTTCGGCAAAGCGGAAGCAGACCTTCTGTACACTCGCTACAATCTCTCCCGCCTTGATACATTCTCAACGCTTGCAGGTGTGCTAAGCAACCAAGTGAACGTCAACCAACACCATGTCGATTACCTCCGACCACACATGAACCTAGAAATGGGTCTTGGCTGGGGATCGTACTTCGATAACAACAACTGGCACATTGACTTGGCCGCAAGCTACGGCTTCCAAGTGTTCTGGAATCAAAACATGAACAGAAAGTTCGTCGACGATATCCAGGTAGCAACGAGCTATGTTCCGAACGGCGACCTCTACGTTCAAGGCTTAACAGCGACAGTCAGACTCGACTTCTAAGCGCTGGCAAATGCCATCTCTTTAATTCACCAGGCTGGGGACCTCCCCAGCCTGTTTCATTTCCGAAACAAATCGATCAGATTCGCCACTAGCCCCGTCCACCCTGTCTGGTGCGAGGCTCCAAGTCCCCGCCCTGTGTCGCCGTGGAAGTGTTCGTAGAACAACACGTAGTCTCGGAAGTGCGGATCCTTCTGCAGCAAATCCTCATCATCGTAAATGGGGCGATTGCCGTTTTTGTCTCGCTTAAATAGCTTGAGGAGCGATTCGCTAAAATACGCAGCCATTTCGTGAAGAGTGACTGGTTTTTCGCCGTCTACTTTGACTTGGAGCGTGCCCTCCAATGCATCGCTCAGGCGAAGCAAGGTTTCAATCAATAGGCAATTGATGGGGAACCATACGGGTCCGCGCCAGTTGGAATTGCCCCCTTTGATTTTGCCGAGCGATTCGCCGGGCTCGTACTTCAAAGACAAATGGTAGAGGGTCGCTGGATGCTCTTCGTGGTATTTGGAGAGCGAGCGAAGGCCGTATTGGGAGCGGAATTCTCGTTTGTCCCAGATGGTGCGCAAGAACTTAGGAAGCTCACGGCTGGTAAGAGGGCCAAACAAGATGTGTGCTCCCGTTGGGTGAGGGATTCGCTCCACACATTTGGACGCGATGGCTCCTTTTTTTTGGAGCATCCACTGAAAGGCCGAATAAAAGCTGGGAAACTGTTTGAGCTCTGCTTCGTCCCAGACATCGGTTGCGAAAAATGGAATGATCCCTACAAGCGAGCGGATTGGAATCTGATCGATCTTCCCATCTGGATGGTGAAGAAAGCTATAAAAAAAGCCGTCTTCTTCATTCCAAAGATCGTATGGCCGCCATTCGCCGCTATGCATCGCAGCAGTCACGTAGACAAAGTGCTGCAAGAACTTGATCCCAAGTCCCTCATAGACGGCGTTTTTTTTAGCAAGGGTCAGGGCGATACGCATCATGTTGAGACAGAGCAAAGAGACCCACCCAGCGCCATCTGCTTGATCGATGAGAAAGCCGTCGGGCAGTTTGTCCGAGCGGTCGAGGAACCCAATGTTATCCATCCCTAAAAAGCCCCCCTCGAAGATGTTGTGGCCGAGAGAGTCGACTTTATTGACCCACCACGCGAAGTTGAGCAAGAGCTTATGAAAACACTTTTCCAAAAATTCGTAATCTTCGCGCCCGTGTTTTTCTCGTTCGATTTGGAAGAGCTTGAGCGCCGCCCACGCCTGTACAGGAGGATTGACTTCGCTAAAGTTCCATTCGTAGGCGGGAATGGCTCCATTGGGGTGTTGAAATTGATCGAAGAGCAAAAGCCACAGCTGTTGCTTGGCAAAGTCCATGTCGATGAGCGCAAACGAGAGGGCGTGAAACGTGAGATCCCAAGCGGCAAACCAAGGATACTCCCATTTGTCTGGCATCGATAAGATGCGCATGGACACGAGATGGCGCCAGTGGGCATTTCGAAACCACTTGTGCGCAGACGGTGGGGGCGCATTGGTGTTGTCGCCGTCGAGCCAAGAGCTCATCGTATAGAAGTAGAATTGCTTGTTCCAGACCATCCCCGCAAGCGCTTGGCGCTGAATGGAGCGCTCTTCTTGGGTTGCCCGTTTAGGGTGGGTCTCTTCGTAAAACTGGTCGGCCTCTTTTTTTCGCACTGCGATGAGCGCGTCGATGCTTTCCAAAGGGGCCCGAAGACGCTCTGGCGCAAGCCGCAATCGAACGACTGCACTCTGACCCGGCTCAATGGCGGTAAATTCGCAATGAATGCACGCCTTTGTTCCAACGCGGTTCGGATTTACAGCCGTTTTCTCGCCGTCGATGAAGAAGCGATGGAAGGCGTCTTTTTGGTAGGGCGAGACATTGGGTTGCTGCCACACAGCTTCGGAGTTGGTCTCATTATTCGTGAAGAGCGGCAAACCTCCAGCGCTTGCGTGGAGGTAGCGCTTGCCGAGATGGTAATCGTCGAGCAAGTAATACGGGGACATGAGTGCAGCGTCATCTGCCATCAAGCAGAGCTCCGTTTTCGTTTGCTCTACGACTTGAATTGTGGGCTCTGGACGATACGGCTCGCGCCAGCTCCACTGATTGCGAAACCATAGATGCGGCAAAATGTGAAGCGGCGCTGGATCAGGGCCCCGATTGATCGCCTCAATGCGCATGCAAAGATCGTCTGGAGAAACTTTCGCGTACTCGATGAAAATGTCGAAGTAACGCCCTTCGTCGAAAAGACCTGTCTCTTGCAGGTCGTACTCGCGCATATCGGCTCCCCGTCGACGGTTTTCTTCGACCAAATCGGAGTAGGGATATGCGCCCTGTGGATATTTGTACAAATACTTGAGGTAGCTTGCCGTCGGTGTCGCGTCGAGATGAAAGTAAAGCTCTTTTACATCTTCACCGTGATTGCCCTCGTAAGGATTTAGACCAAAGAGTCGCTCCTTCAAAATGGGGTCTTTCCCATTCCAAAAAACGGGAGCGAGCAGCAAAACCTGATACCGATCGCACACTCCAGCGATTGCGTCATCGCCCCACCGAAACGCACGGGAGCGCGCATGATCGTGAGGGAAATAATTCCAAGCATCTCCGTCTTCGCTGTAATCTTCGCGCACGGTGCCCCAGGCCCGCTCGGACACGTAGGGACCCCATCTCTCCCAAGGAGGAATGGTTCCATGTTTATTTTCAGCCAAGCGCAACGATTCTGGATCGCGATTCACCTGTGCCTCGCAAACCAGCCAGCGCCAAGCAGGGCCGTATTGTCATTGAGGACGACGTACACGGGAATGGATTCCAGGAGCGATTTAAAACGCCCTTTATCGGAAAACGACGCAAGAAATGGACCTACACGCAGTAAGTCGATGAGATGCGGCGCGATCCCACCGCCAATGTACACGCCGCCGAGCGCTAAAAACTTGAGCGCGAGATTGCCGCTCTCTGCGCCGTAAAGAGAAACAAACCACTCCAGCGCGCGGACACATGCAGCATCGGTGCGAAGGCGTCCGCGTTCAGAAATAACGGAGGGCGGATCGCGCAACTTCAGCTCCGCTTCGAGTTCCGCTGAAGCGCGCTCGCGCTTCGTCTCCACCAAAAATCGATACAGAGCATAAAGTCCAGGGCCCGACACGACCCGCTCATAGGACACATGGCCAAATTGCGCGTGCAACCAGTTAAACAGATCGATCTCGAGCGCGCTGCGCGGAGCAAAATCCGTATGCCCCCCTTCGCAAGCAAATGGACAATGCTTCTTGCCATCCCAAAACAAACCGGCCTCGCCAAGGCCAGTTCCAGCCGCAATGAGCGCACGATTGCCCGTTTGTTGGACTCCGACCTGGATTTGCATCAACTCGTCAGATTTTAGGGCGTTTAAGCCATATGCGTTGGCTTCCAGATCGTTCAACAAGTAGACGTTTGGAATGGCGAGTGTTTGGCTGATGTGTTTGGCATCTACAATCCAGGGGAGATTGGTCGTTTGGCACCGTTGATCGCGGACGGGTCCTGCAATGCCAAAACAGGCCGACGTCACTTGGGCCTTGCCGAGAAAGCTGCGGAGAATTGTCTCGAGATCAGAAAAATCCCGACTCGAATACTTTTGTTCGGAGCGAAGCGCAAGCTCGCCAGTTTCTTCAAACAGCGCGAGGCGTGTGTGTGTCCCGCCAATGTCTCCAGCTAAAATCATCTGCCCTCTTCGCGCATTGAAGCAGATCAAGAAATTTACTGGAAAGAAAAAGGCCACCTCGGTTGAGGTGGCCCTTGTGTAGAGAGCAAAAGAATGGAGAAACTTCGCTTAGAAATCGAAGCGTGCTGAGAGCGTCAGACCATGGAGGTGCAGATCGCCAGCAGGAGCGCCTACTGAATCTGGTGTATAAAGGTTTGTGAGTTGACGCATCACGTTTTGGCTCCAAGCAACCATGAAGTCGTATCTCGCCAAGAGATCGAAGTGGTATGCTTGATTGCTGAAGTAAGTTCCCCAGCCAAGTCCTAAGCCTGCATCCATCACAGGGCGGAGTGTGCCGAGTTGTGTGACACGGCCTACGAATGGAGAAGTCGCGCTGCCTGCTGCTACCTGGTTGTGCTCATCGTGAGCAATTTTGGTGTAGCGTGTATAGAGGATGCTAGCACCAGCAAAGCCTTCAAAGCGAAACCCGCTGCCAACGATCCAATGGGCATTCATCCCAGCGTTAGGTCCAATCGACCAGCTCTGAGAAATATTTTCTGAGCTGTAGGCTGGCATTGCTGTGTTGAATACGTTCGTCGCGTTGATGCGAAGCGCTTGACGCAAGAACAATGAACGAAGTCCAGCGTAAGGAAGGATCGTGAGTTGACGTCCTTGGTAGAAGGGACGGCTCATCGATGCGTCGATCATGTCCATTTGGAGTTTCCAGCTGGAGTTGATCTGACTTGCTTGAATGACTGCGCCCGTAGCAGCAAACCAGTCGTTTGGAACCCAAACGCCTGCACCTGTACCCGAAGCTGTCGCTGTAGCAGGAGCATTTGCTGAAGTGGTTGTTGTTTGGTGAAGCCATGTGTATTCGACGTTTCCAACCCAACCGTCGTAATCGGTGTTGAAACCAAAGCCAACTTTAAAGCCAGGCTTATAGCTAACATCTTGGAATAAAACTTGTGAAGAGACTGGGGCTGTTGCTTCTGCGGCTGAAGAAGCGTTCTGTGCGCCACCGTAGGCCAAATCCATGTTGTCTTGGTCTGCATGCCAGTAGATGAAGCTCGCGTCGAAGAACACGTCCCATCCACCTTTCGTTGCGATGCTGCCGGGTGTGTTGTAAGCTGCTGGAAACTGATTCATCATCAGTCCATCGTCGCCTTGTTGAAATGCCGCCGCTGGGCATTTGTCTTTGTCTTGTTTAGGTGCTTGCGCAAAGGCTTGTGTGCCCATGGCAACAACTGCTACTGCTGAGCAGACTAGCTTAAATAGAGCTCTGTTCATTTCTCGTCTCCTGTGAGGTTAGCTTCTTTCACAAAATGTACTGACCCCAAGAATTTTTTGCTAGCATTTCGAAAAAATTTCTCATGTTCTCCTCGTAAATTAAGAGATTGACGAGAAGAAAAAAAATTCTCATTCTGGTTTGCAAACAGGAGTTTTCATGACACAACAGGATCTCGGAAAGCGCAAAGCGTTAGAAAATGCGATCTCTTTAATTCAAAAACAATTCGGCGAGGGCGCGATCATGGCGCTCGGAAAACATTCGTCGACACACGGTTTGAG
>CAYGHT010000005.1:0-27981 GCA_964349755.1 uncultured bacterium | reverse complement strand
CGCCACACCCATTGCATCCATGCCCGGCATCGAGCGCATGACCCTCGATCTCCTCATCACAAAAGCCGACGCCCTCCACGCACAAGGCATCCAAGCAATCGCGCTCTTTCCAGCAATTGAGCCGACACTCCGCTCCAACTCTGGCGAAGAAGCTTGGAATCCCGACGGACTCATCCCACGCGCCCTTCGCACCCTCAAGCGCGAACTTCCCACTTTGTGCATCATTGCCGATGTAGCCCTCGACCCATACACCTCTCACGGCCACGACGGACTCGTAGGAGATGACGGAGAAATCCTCAACGACGCCACCGTCGAAGCGCTCGCAAAAATGGCCATTTCTTACGCAGAAAGCGGCGCCGACCTCATCGCTCCCAGCGACATGATGGACGGCCGCATTGGACACTTGCGCGCCGCTCTCGACTCAAATGGCCACATCCACGTAGGGATCCTATCCTATGCAGCAAAATACGCCTCCTCCCTCTACGCCCCATTCCGAAACGCGCTCGACACCCGCCTCGCCTTTGGAGATAAAAAGACCTACCAACTCAATCCAGCCAACATCCGCGAAGCACTTCTCGAAGCTCATCTAGATGAAGAAGAAGGCGCCGACATCCTGATGGTCAAGCCAGCGCTTTTTTATCTCGACGTCATCGCCAAGCTCCGCGACGCCACCAAACGGCCCATCGCCGCCTACCACGTCAGCGGAGAATACGCCATGGTGATGGCCGCCGCCGCCGCCGGATACTTGGATGCACCCGCCGTCTTCCACGAAGCGCTGCTCAGCATCAAGCGCGCTGGCGCCGACATGATCTTTACCTACGCGGTCGATGCAGTGCTTCATCTAATTTAAAAATTCAGAAAAATCGACGATCCGCGAGAAAAAGCCGCTGTCGACTACGCTTTCATCGACGCCGTTGACGTGAATTAACACAGGGCGACAGGAAAATCCTCTAGGCAGCTGCAGCGCTTCGAGCTTTTTCTTGACCTCATCGATCACATCGAGACCAATTCGACCGGTCTTGAATTTTACCTCGCACAAATACAAGCAGTTAAATCGCGTTTGAATGAGGTAGTCGACCTGACAACCTTTGCGTCGCATCCTTGCAGTTTGTAAATAGGGGCCAGCAAACAGAATTTCATCTGGAGAAATCTCAAGAAGCTGATGGAGAATCTGAGCGCTATTAATCACCAAGTTCTCAAACTGTAACCCTAAAATCGAAAACCAGCCAGAAGGCAATTTGCTAAACCTTCCGCTCTCGATCTGGTCTTTATTTGGCAGGATATACTTTAAGTAAAACCGCAAATAATTATCGCGCACTCGAAATCTGCTAATTTTAGATTTTTTCTTCAGAGCTAAGTTCCAAGTGTAGTCGCGAGCTAAAAAACCAGCTTCTTTGAGCACGTCGAGCGCTTCGCTCAAGTCGCCTCCCTTCGATCGATCCAGTTTTGATGCAAGCTGCGCAATGGAAAAATGATGATCGATCAAAACCTGAACAATCTCCTTATAAAAAGACCCTTTACTGAGAAACAAATCGTGAAAAATTTGATCAAATTCAAGAAACAACAGGCCCTGTGGATCGAAACAGAGATGTTGTATGTTTCTTTCAGCGTTCAAATCGGGTCGTATCTCCTCTAGATAGCGAGGAACACCCCCTGTAACTCCAAGCACCTTGAATTTTTCATACGGATCGATTTTGCCAGCTCCATCGCTCCAAAATAAATTACAATCCGTGAGCGGCAGCTCCTCCAACAGCATCCGAAGAGAAACTCTACCGAAAAATCCCGTGCTAGTTAGGATGTTTTTTTCAATCCACGCAGAATTCGATCCCGAGAGGATCATCACCAGCTGTGGATTTTTTTTAAAATATTGATCCCAAGCGGTTTTCAATTTGGGAAGAAATGTCGGATCTTTTGATCCCATCCACGTAATTTCATCGAAAACAACCAACACGCGCCCCTTGGCCGTTGCTTGAGACAAATCGTGAAATAGATTGCCCCAATCATCGCTTCGATACACAGGCAATTGCATCCCTTGGAGTTGTCTTAAGAACTCCTCCCGTTGATTCTGAGCGCTCACTCCGTCCGTGGGCGGAATCCCTATACAAACAAACACCTTGGAAAACGAATTTGCAAACTCTTCCGTCAGTCGACTCTTTCCAATCCTGCGACGCCCCCGAATCACAACTAAACTCGAGCTTTTTTTCTGCAGAAGACCTTTCAAAGCTTCCAGCTCTTTCTTGCGTCCAATGAACTTCATCGATTCCCCCCAAAGTGGTAATTGCCATTCTTTCGCGCAATTCATACGATACCAAATCTCCCCCCAAACGTGCAATTACTCATTTGGGGGGCGGTTCTCAGCGACCCAAAAGTAAAGCCGCTTTACATTTCTCCCAAAAATCTGCTATGTGTGTCACCATGAAAAGCTTGGCTTTAGCTCTTTGGGTGCTCTCGATTTCTCTTTTTGCTGCGCCCGTCGGCAATCCCTCTTTCCCAAAACTCATCCAGGAAGGCTTTTTCATCCCTTGCGACATCTGGCTCAACATTCGCGCTGGCTATGAAGGCGATTTCGTTTCCGATCAACGACTCGAGCAAAAAAACTCCACGCGTGTAGATTGCTACCGTCAGGAAACCAACGCCGGTGTATTCACCGTGAATCTGCTCGAACGGCTCGACCTCTACACAGTTCTCGGATCCTCTCGCACCCGCTCCGAATGGCGCATCGACAACCACGGCGACACCCAGCGCGTCGAGCTCGAAACCGGTTACGATTTTCTCTGGGGCCTCGGAGCTCGCGGCATCCTCTATGAATGGGGCTGCGCAGCGCTCGGCCTCGGCGCTCGCTACGAACATTCGAACTACGACCCCGTTTGGCTCACCGTAAACGGCACCGTCGAGTCCGCCACAGGAACCCATCTCCGTTGGAGAGAGTGGCAAGTCGATCTCGACCTCTCCTACAAAATCGAAATCTTCTCGCCCTACATCGGCATCAAATATTCGAACATTAAAACGAACGTAGGCACCTTCCAAACCATCGTTGCCAGCAACGGTTCCGGCTCCAACGCCTTCATCAACCGAAGCCCCGTCGGCGTCTTCATCGGCTGCTCTCTCACCACAGGGCGATACTTCATGCTCAATGTAGAAGGTCGCCTCGTCGATGAGGAAGCGGTCACTATCTCTGGAGATGTCCGGTTTTAAAGAAGGATGTGGAGTCTACGACTTTGACTTCACGGGCGCACTTGCGGTTGCGATTAGCGTAGCCGCGCTCGTTGTAGTTTCGCTGGGCGAATCTGCATGCATCTCTCCACTCCCAATACAAAAATCTAAGAAAATCCTTGGGCTTTTTTCATAGACAAAATCGCCGCTTTTACATACACTTTCGAGCTAAAATAGGTTGCATCTTATGCATAGCTCTTTTGCTAGTGATAACTTCTCTCCTGTCCATCCTGAAATCATGGATGCGATTCAAAAAGCTAATGTGGGTCATGCAATGGCCTACGGGAAAGATCCTTGGACCGAGAAAATGCAAGAGTTGTTTAAAAAGACATTTGGCGCTTCTGCTGAAAGCTTTTTAGTCTTTAATGGAACTGCTGCCAACGTGTGCGGCATCAAACACGTACTATTTCCATGGCAGGCAGTTATATGCTCATCCAATGCGCACATCTGGACCGATGAATGCGGGGCGCCTCAAGCCAATACAGGAAGCTCTTTATTGCTGATCGAGACAAAAGATGGAAAAATATTGCCCGAGCATTGTGAGAAATATTTGCATGCGAAAGGAAACCCTCATCATGTACAACCCGCTCTTCTTTCAATTACCCAATCGACAGAACTAGGAACTGTTTACACCCTAAAAGAAATGAAAAATCTGGCAGATTTTGCGCATAAAAACAATTTGCTGTTCCATGTCGATGGAGCTAGATTGTGCAATGCAGCAGCACATTTAAATGTCTCATTAAAAGCACTAACCACAGACATAGGGGTGGATTTTCTTTCTTTTGGCGGAACCAAAAATGGCCTTATGGGGGCAGATACTGTTGTGTTTTTAAAAGAAGGGCTTGCGCAAGAGTTTAAATACGTCCAAAAGCAACAAATGCAACTCTCATCCAAAATGCGATTTTCATCGGCACAAATGGTCGGGCTTTTAGAGAATGACTTATGGCTACGGAATGCTTCCCATGCAAATAAGATGGCCAAGTTACTCGAGAGCCATTTAAAACACGCTTTTCCTCAACTACCCATTCTTTACCCTGTTGAAGCCAACGCAGTTTTTGTCCAACTGCCCTCTTTAGAAATCTTGCAAAAATTGCAGAAGAAGAGTTTTTTCTGGATCTGGGATAATGAACAAATCATCGCTCGATGGATGACCTCTTGGGATACTCAGCCTGCTTTCATTGAAGCTTTCATCGCAGAGCTTAAGAACAGTCTTTGAGCTTTATCAAAAGGATTCTGGCTTGCTCAAGAACAGAGGTTCTTCCTACAAGTTCTGGAGGTTGAGAGCCTGCGCAAGGTCGCCTTGTCGACGAGGAAGCGGTCACCATCTCCGGAGATGTTAGGTTTTAGAGAAAGGGTTGGAGAGTCGGCTTGCTAACAAAGTCGAATTTGCCTTCGCAGAAGCTGTAGTTTTTCCAACTCCATCCTTTTGAAGAGACTCGACTTCGAAGGTAAACCTTCTTTTAACTGCAGGTTTTAAAGCTACGGCACGCACAAGGGTGGTCGTTGTGGTCGTGGCCATCGCATTGGTCGTTGTCCCGCTTGTTGTGGCTGTCGCAGTTACGTTCGTTGTAGTTTTATTGGGTGGTGTAACCAGTGCTAAGCAGCCGTCGGCTGGAAGGCGCTGGAGGTAGTTGCGATCAAATGTAATCTTCAAATAAAAATCACCCTTGCCGACTTCTTTAATAGGACAGTTGGTAAAAAGAGTTCTGATTTCAGCTCCGACCTTTGAGTGGTAGCCGGATAGTTGAAGAGCGGCAAGTGCAGACGGAATCTTAAGGTCAGAAACAGCTTGGATCTTCTCCACATCATAGAGAGTTACCAAACTCAGCCTCTTGTATTCATTCAACGCGCTAAACAATTCTTGAAGATTTACGGATTTCATCTGATGTATGAAGATCGCTTCGACGTTAGTGTACACGTGAGACTGCTGTCGTAGAACACGAAAAACATCAGAACCAGAACAAAAAACATGATGATCCAATCCAAATGAAAGAGTGACTTTTTGTTGGCTTCGGAAAATCCTTTGGAAGGACTGGCGAAAACCGCTGTTTCCTTGGATTTGTTGCTTAGGTCCAGTGTTCATGCTTAACGCCGCCATACGCAATCTCCTTTGGCTTTTACGCTTTATCGGCCATCTACTTAAATCGAAACGCAACTAATGTTTCAAGAACTCACTTCCGTTCACAAATCCTTTTGCCTTTTATTCTCGCTCTTTCGTACGCTTGTGCCTTCATTTCCGTGAACTGAACTCTGAATTTCGAAGGTTTTATGAATCGATGGACTCTTCTCACAGCGCCTCTCCTCCTCAACTCCATGCTCTTTGCTCAAGCAACGCCAACAGCAACTCCGCCAGCGACCACGCTCTCAACGACACCAGCACCGAGCGCCCCCATCGCTCAAGCGGTCGATGTCCAATACGACGATAAGCGCGAACAAACGGACATGGAAGCGCTCCGCCGTTGGCTTCAGGACAAGCGATTTGTGAGTCTCAAAGAGGTCGGTGGAGATCTTTCGATCAGCGGTGAGGTTCGAACCGAGTGTCAATACATCAATGAAGCCTCCAAAGCACAAGGTTCCTCTCAGTTCATCAAGCAACGAGGAGAAAACAGCGCGACACCTAAGCCCAATTTAGCATGGGACGTCGAGTTCAACCTCATGATGGACTACCGCACGGATCGGACGTGGGCAGCGATGCGCGTTGAATTCGACAACGACATGGGCACGCGCAGCGGCACGGTGAATAAAATAAGACTTGAAAAGGCCTATTTGGGAGGTCGTCTGATCGCGGGCGATTCCTTTACCTGGGACGCCGAGATTGGCCGCCGCTACTTATTCAACGTCTTCGACTCCAAAGTCGAATTCAGCTCTCTATTCGATGGCGTTCTCATGCGTTTTGGCAAAGCCTTCCAAGAAATTGGCGATTTTTATGCCAACGCAGGTGCATTTCTAGTCGATGATCGATTCAATCATTACGGCGAGGTCGTCGAACTCGGAGCCCTTCGCATTGCGAACGTCGGTCTCAACATGAAGTATTCGATCATCAACTGGTACAAGCCTTATCCAACCTCTGAAGTGCCCCAGCGTTGGAGATTCTTGGTCAACCAGCTCCTCGCATCGTACCAATTCTATCCTGCATGGATCGGCAAACGGCTCATCAAGTTCTATGGCGCTGGCCTAATCAATCCACTTGCCCAAGATGTCACGCAAACCGGCTTCACAAAACAAAACTTAGCCTGGTACGCTGGCGTATCGATCGGCCTTGTGAAAAAAGCGGGCGATTTCGCAATCGACGCAAACTACCAATGGGTCCAAGCCCAAACCATCCCTGACGTCGATGCTGGCGGCATCGGCCGCGGCAACGCACAAGGCGTCGGCTTCTACACCAGCACATCCAGCGGTCAGTTTCCATTGACCACGCAAGCCACAGCCGTCGGCGGAAACAACTTCAAAGGCTTTGAAATCGACGCCCTCTATGCATTAACCAACAACCTCACCATCGAACAGAACTTCAAGTGGTCGTGGACCCTCGACACCGGCATCGGGCCTGATTTGCACTACAAGCAGTGGGAGCTTGAGTTCATCTACGCGTTCTAATCGCGGGTGAAGCGCATCGTGATGAGCTTTTGGCTCCACGGAATGCCGCACCAGCGCTTCCGGATTCGCTCTTTTGTGCCGTGCACCATCAGCATGGGGTAATCGGCTTCTTGAAATAGCCGCTTGTATGCCCCGATGCCGCCCCCGTTCTTCTGATGCAAAAACAGACAGATTGAGACGTCTTTTGCTCGAAGCGCTTCGATCTTCTGCATGACTTCCTGAGCTATTTCTGGATCGTCCAACCTCGATGGGACGATCGAGATCGAGTCGACGAGGCCGTTGAACCAGGGGAATCGGCGGAGGAGGGGAGCGGGGACCAGAATGTGGAGTTTAGGAAAGCAGGAAAATAGCAAGATGGCATCCCACCAGGAGCGGCTGTGAAAGACGATCGCGACAGGCGTTGAGGGGGCAGGCGTTTCGAGAACGAGCCTCCGAAAGCGCTTGAGGACCTTCTTGACGAAGAAGGGGAAAAACAGCGATGAGAGCCTTCCTGTCATGAAAAGAGTCATCAGGAGGGTGCTTGCGCCCATGACTAAAAAGCCGCTGGATGCGGTCAGGCCGAGCTCCTCGCTGATGAAGTATAAACAAAAGGCGGCCATCAAGACGCCGATGAAGCTGAAAAAATTGGTGGCGGCGATCACTTGGCCCCGCTTTTCTTGCGGGCTGTTGATTTGGATGAAGGAGTCGAATGGAATTAAAAAGGCGCCGCCAGCAAGGCCTAAAAGTCCTAACCAAATGTTCGTCATGATCAGGGAGAACGAGCAGAAGTGGAGCGCGATGAAAAAGATTCCGATGAAGCAGCCGGCGATGCACGAGAGGCCTGGCTCCACTTTGTCTTTAGACAATTGACCTGCGAGCACAGAGCCGATTGCAATGCCAATGGCTGTCGACAAGAATAGATAACCGCCACCCACTTCGGTGAGACCCAGCGATTGCATCGCAAAGGGGATCACGTTGAGCTGCGTAAACGCTCCGATGAAGAGAAAAAAAGAAGAGCCAAAGATTGCCATGAGCAGATGCGGGACATTCCAGCTCGCTTTGAGTGTTTGATAGATTTCATAGAGAAATAAGGTCGTCATTTTTTTCGTCGAGCTTTGGGGGGGCGTTCTCCGAATCCCCAAACTCGTCAAGACGCCAATGACTGCGATACACACGCAAAAAAGCGCTTCGATGACAAATTGTTTATTTGTGATGTCCACGATGAATGAGGCGAGGAAAGTCCCTAAGATGATCGCCAAATAGGTAAACGACGTGAGAGAGCCGTTGGCCTTGGAGACCATCTTCGGCTCAACAAGCTCAGGGATAATCCCGTATTTCGAAGGGCTGAAGAGCGCGCTTTGCGTCGCCATGAGGAAAAGGGCCGCATAAGTGCCCACCTCCGATTGCAATACGACCATCCAAAGACCGAAGAGCATCACGACCAATTCGAGCAATTTTGCATAGACGATGATCGTCCGCTTGCTCATTCGATCGGCGAGCACCCCTGCGCTCGATGAAAAAATGAGGAATGGAATGACAAAAATTGCCCCCGCCAACGACAAAATCGTGTTGGCAGCCCCTGGCCCCTTCACGTTGATCAGGAGGTAAATGACCAGGAGCTTGAAAACGTTGTCGTTGAGCGCCCCCAGAAACTGGGTCGCATTGAGCAAATAAAATGAACGAACATCCGTCCGCGAGAGCCAGCGCATATTCTGGAGTGTAGCGGCTTGTACCAATTATCAGAAATAACTTGTGGTTTGGCTAGCGCAGTCAAGGAGCGTATTACGCTCTCATTCCACTTCGGGGATTACAGGAACAAACGTCGCTGGATCTGGCCGTTTAAACCCTTTGGGAAAATCGGCATTGGTGACTGGCAGCCAGGTTTGATTGCGTCCAAAGAAGAGGAGCTTGCCTCGCACAACCAAATTGCCATCTTGCGTCCACAGCTCCGAATTGTAGATATTTCCCTTTTGTGGATCGATGATTTTGCCCTTGTAGCTTGAGCCAGACGGGACTAAATCCCAAATGAGATCCAGGCCCGCATAAAAGGGATTGCCAATGACGCCTGGAGCTCGCTCCTTCGGAGCGTAAATCGTGTCCTTCATATGACCCTTGTCATCATAGGTACCGATGATCCGTCCGTAGCACAAGCCGTCGTATTCGTAAACAGCCACCACGCACTGCGCAAGGCCTGTCTTTTCATTGACGCTTTTCCAAAAGCCGGTGATGTCATCTGCTACAAGCGCATTGAACGCGCACAAAAGTAAGAAGAATATTTGCTTCATGGGCCTTGTTATAAAAAACAAACGTTGTGTTGTCAACAGGCCTTCAGTTTGCGAGAATACAAACATGAGTGAGCAGCGCATTGTTTCCAGCCATAGCCTTGAGCATCTAGCTGAAGCGCTCGCCGTTTCTCTTTCCACTCACAGCTTATTTGCGCGCCCCCTTCTCATCACTCCCAGCACTGCCATGAAAGAATGGCTTCAGCTCGAGCTTTGCAAAAGAGCCCCGCGCCAAGGCGTCCTTGGCCTCGAGTTTGCGAGCTGGGAAAGAGCGGTGCATCTACTCAGCCAAGCGACTGTGAACCGAACCGCATGGCTCGGCGCAATCTGGCATGCGCTCGATGAGCCAGAAGAACGTAATGGTTCACTTTATTGTTTAACAGCTCCTAAGCGTCTTGCTCGCGCATCCGAACTTGCCGATCTGTTCGTGGACTACTCCTTATTTGGACCCTCGCCTGAAAGCGAGCATCGCGCCCTCTTTGAGCGCATTTTGCAAGAGCGGGGGTGGGCTCCCGCGCATTCTACACTGATGCGCGCTCCTGTACAGACGGAAAGGCCCATCATTTTGTTTGCCGTCGACTTTTTGCCGCCCGCTGTGTACCAATTTTTCTGCCGCGCTCCCAACCTCGCCATCTTTCGCTTCTCGCCGTGCGCCATGTTCTTCGAAGATCTCCGCTCTACAAGCGAACGAAAGTGGCTTGTACGCCAAGGCAATGAAGCGCTTGATGAACTGCTTCGCGATACACATCCGCTTCTGGCCAATTGGAGCCGTTTGGGTCGACGGATGCTCGCTCAAGACGCGGGACATACAATTCCCATGGAAGAAAACTACGAGCTTGAAAGTCTGCCTGGCGCCGCTTTACACCAACTTCAGAGCAATTTGCTCATGCTTGAAAACTCATCGAGCCCTTGCGTCGACACTTCGATCCGCCTGCTTCAAACGGGCCCCTCGCGTTTGGCCGAAGTGGAAACCATCCGCGATGAAATTTTACAGATGCGAAGCGACGGGATTCCGTTTCACGACATTCGCATTTACGCTCCCAAAATTGAATCCTATGCGCCGCTTCTCGAGTGTGTATTCGAGGGGATTATCCCGCTGCGCATTGCTAGAAACGATCTCGCAGGACAAAGCCCCTTTGGCCAAGGATTGCTTACCTGCATGCGATTGAGCAAACGGTGGGAAAACTCCGATTTCACCTTGCTACTCGATTGTTCAGCAGTCCAGAAAAAAATGGGCTGGCAACCAGACGACATCGAGCGCTTCAAACAATGGATCGCTCAAGGCTTTGAGCGCGCGGAAACGCCCCAGATTTGGCTAAAACTCGATCAAACGTGGCAGATTCCGTGGAGCGAATCGGAGCGCTTTGAAGAATTCATGATGTTTTTTCACAAACTCCAAGAGACGCTCCGCAGCTTTCAAGAGAAACGGACTTTGTCCGAATGGGCCGCGACATTCGAGTCGCTCGCTACAGATACGTTGGAGTTCGACGAAACGTCGCTCAACGACCGCTCCATGCACAAAGCCTTTCAGCGCTACCTCAAAACGCTCCGCAGCGAAGCGAGCGAAGACCGTTTTCCATTTATTTTCGTAGAATCGCTCTTGCATCTCGAACAAATCGAAGAGAATGCCCCCTTGCACGCGGTGCGCGCTGCGACACTTGCGCAAGGAAGTTTGCTTCCCGCTAGAGCCCTGATTTTAATCGGCATGGATGAAGAGAGTTTCCCGCGCTGCGCGGTCCCCCAAGGAAAAGCGCCAACTCCTGGCGATTGGGACCGCTATCTGATGCTCCAGGCAATCTTTAGCGCGCGCGAAAAACTCGTGATGAGCTACGGCCATCTGTCCAAAGACGATGGCAAAGCAGTGAACCCCTCCATCCTCGTGCAAGAGCTCGTCCAATTTGTCGGAATCACTCCCGAAAGGGCGCAAGTACACCGCGTGGAAGTCTCGCACGCACCTGCATCGCTGCTCACCGAGACGCAGAGCGTAGAGCCACTTCAAGACGCCCCACGACTTGTGAACCTGCAGGACCTCACCCGCTTTTTGCGCTCGCCCATCCAAAGGTACCTCGAAGAGATCGTGGGACTCGCTCTTCCAGAAGAACCCACCGATCCGTGGGATGAATTTACTTTCTCGCCTCCCTCAGAGCATTTGGAGCTACAAGGTCGTGGCAATGCGCCTCTTCCTCCCGGTTTGTTCGGCGCTGAGGCAAGCTCTCGGCTCAACGCCAAGCGCGAGACGCTGCGCGAATGGGGGTTTGAACCAGAGTCCATCGAACTGACAGAAACTGGCCTGTGGCAACCGCTCGAGATCACCGGCGTCTCGCTCGTGGGCAAGCTCCATTTGAGTGGACCTCAAGGCGTGGTCCACTTAGGGGCCGACTCAATCGAGGGGGTCGCGCGCAAATGGCCTGAGCTGCTCGGAGCGCTGTGCTTCCACAATGCGACGCGCATCTACTGCTTGCGCACCAAACGGATCCGAGAAGTCGCAAATCCTCGGCAAGCGCTCGAAGACGTTGTCAATTTGTTCCTCGAGTATCGCAGCCTTCCACTGCGGTTCCACCCAGAATGGGCCGACGCCTTGTTGAGAGGGCATAGAACTCCCGACCCAGAAGTAAACGACCGCGCGCTCCAATGGGCGCTTCAGCGAAGCCCCGCATTCGATTTAGCAAAACCATCTTTAGAAGGGCGATTGACAGCGCTCGCGGCTCTTTTCCCCTCTCGAGGCGCTCATGCAGAAATTTGATTGTCTTAAACCGGAGACTCCTCTCTTTGGCCCTCATTTCTTGGAAGCCTCTGCAGGAACCGGCAAAACATTTGCCATCGAACACGTCGTCGCCCGGCTCATTTTGCACGGCGTCGAGCTGGGACAGGTGCTCGTCGTCACGTTCACAAGAGCCGCAGCGCGCGAGTTAAAACTTCGCATCCGAGCAAATCTCGAAACGATCGCAAAAACGAAGAGGTGGAGTTCGCTCGAGCTCGATCGCGAGGGGCTGCATCGGGTCCACGATGCACTCGCAGAGTTCGAACGGGCCCAAATCTTCACAATCCATGGGTTTTGCCAGCGCATGCTGGGCGAACAAACGGGGGTTAGCGGCGCGCTAGAGCCGCTCGAAGCGGCCCTCAAAGACTTCTTTCGCTTCACCCTGTCAACCGATCTGGTCTGCCCAGAACAGTTAGGGGTCGCGCTCCAAGCCAATGGCGGGGTGGCAGGGTTAGCGGCGCGCCTTTGCACGCCGCAAGGAACCGGCCAGGCAAAAAAGTTCCCCGAATCTCTCGCCGCATTCCAAGAGCTGCTCGCCTCATGGCCAGAGCCACGCGATCTCGATGCGCTGCAACGGGCATTCGAGCTCCAACGGAGTGCATGTAAAGCCACCGTCAAAGGAGACTTCCAAGCACAACTTCGGGCGCTCAGCGCAGGGGATGCTCAAGGGTTGGGAGCTCTGATCCGGGAAAAAGGCTCACTATTTGCATTCCTCGGACCGGAAAACCAGCGGCTAAAAATGAAAGAGCGCCCCGCTCCGTTCCCATTTTTTGAATGGGGGCAAAGACAGCTGCTTCCCCTCATCCAAGAGGCGGCAGATCCAGACAACATTCTTCACGCAATTGCCAGCGCCTGGAAGCCCATCGAACAGTGTGTTCTCGAAGAAGAAGGAGCATCGGATCCAGACCGAATCCTCCGTGCGATGGAGACAGCCATCTCCCAAGACGATTTTTGCCAAAGAGTTCGTGGGGCGTATCGGGCAGTGCTCATCGATGAATTCCAGGACACAGACCCCATCCAGTGGAACATTTTTCAAACGCTCTTTTTAAACGCAGAAGCCCTTTATCTCATCGGAGATCCCAAGCAATCGATCTACCGTTTTCGGAGCGCCGATCTCTACACCTACTTAAAGGCAAAAGAGGCCATCGCGCCCGCGCATCACTTCTACCTCGACACAAACTTCCGCTCTTCCAAGCCGCTCATCGACGCCCTCAACCGCTTGTTCGACCGAGAATGGCTCCATTTGCCAAAACTCAACCAATCGCTGCCCTTTCGAGCTGTGAACGCGGGCTTGGAGCTGACAGCAGACTTTGGAGACTCGTGGAAAGCAGTCCATTGCTTAAAAGTAGATGATTTAGACCCCTTGAACGCCTATGTGGGACGCGAAATCCAGCGCCTCCGCCCATTCACAGCCAACTGGAGCTCATTTGCGGTGCTCGTCAAGGACCGCTATCAGAGCGCCGCAATCGAGCATGTCCTCAGTAAAGCCGGGGTGCCAAGCGTTGCAAAATCGAGCGAACCGCTCAGTGCTAGCCTTGCGTTTTGCGCCGTTGAAGAGCTTTTCGCTGCGCTCGCAGACCCTCGAAATTTGAGAAAAGCAAAGACCGTCCTTGCAGGCCCTTTTGGAAGGTTGTCAGCAGAAGCGCTTTGCAAGGTGACAACCTCTCCCATTTTTGAGCTCCGCGCCCTCTTCAATGAAGTAGGACTCGCCCAATTTTTCGCGCACCTTCGCAGACGCTACGCAAAAGAAATCATGGAGCAAGACTCCGCCTTCCACGCCGATCTTTGCCAGACGATCGAAGTGCTCCTGACTTGGGAGCAAACCTGTGGCTTTACATTCGATGGACTTGCCCGCCATTGCGATCGTCTCCGCACGATGACGCGGGACATCCCACTTCGCTATAAACAGTCCGAGGTCGACGGAGTCCAAATCCTCACCATGCACAGCAGTAAAGGCCTCGAATTCGATGTCGTATTCGCTCTCGGCGTTGCTGCCAAATCGCCCATCGGCGATGAAGAAGTAGATGCCGAAAAGCTCCGACAGCTCTACGTCACGTTGACGCGCGCCAAACGGCGACTCTACCTGCCGATTCACAGCGCGCGTGGCCTCCATTCACCCATCGAGTTGTTTTGCCAACACCTCGCTCCAGACGGCCAGTGGGAGCTTGCGCTGCGTGGAATCGAGGAAATTTCCTTCGAGACTGTACCAAACGACATTGCAGTCGAACCACAAACGACCGCCTTGCTCCCAGTGGAGATGCCCTCTCCACCGGAGCCTCAGAAGTGGTTCACAACGCCGTCTTACATCCTGTCGTTCACTGCGCTTGCCAGCAAAGAGGCGAGCGCACCGCTCCCGCAGATGCCCGTCGATGTAAAGCCGCTTTACACGCTTCACAACATGCCGCGTGGGCCCGAAACAGGTGTGATCCTCCACGCCATCTTTGAGCAGCTCTTTGAAGAGCGAGCCTGGAATGCTCGGGATCGCATTGAAACGATTATTGCCCAACAACTCAAGAATACCGCGCTCCTCCCTTGGCAAGAGCCCATCATCCGCTGTGTACAAAGCACGCTCGATTTAAGACTACCCACAGGATTTTGTCTTCGGGACATCGCGTTCGATGCCGCACTTGTGGAAGCCGAATTCCTGTTTCAACAAGAACCAAATTTCTTAAAGGGATTCATCGACTTGCTCTTCATCCACAACGGCAAGCTCTACTTCGTAGACTGGAAGACGAACTGGCTGGGCCCTACTCAAGAAGACTATTCTCTCAAGAACATGGATCAAGCAATGCGAGATCACGACTATTTCCTACAGGCCAAGATTTACCGAGAAGCGCTGATGCGCGTTTGGGACGGTCCGTGGGGCGGAGCGTTTTACCTCTTCGTACGCGGCCCAACAGTCCAATACGTAAACCCAGAGACGCTATGAACGAATGGATCGATCGCCTCATCCAAAGCGCAAAGCAAGGTCACTTGTGTGACAGACTCGAGGATTCGGGGCAGCTCCCTCCAGGCCTTTGGTCTTTTGGCCAAGAGGGGCATCCCTTAGCGACCACTCCACTTGTGCTTCAGGGTCAGCGGCTTTATCTGCAGCGCAACTGGGCGCTCGAAAGCTTGACTTTAGACGCGCTTAAAACGCTTCGTACAAGGCCGCTCATGCCGCTCTATGATCCCGCCCGCTTCCATGCAGCGCTCGATGAACTCCCGCTCCAACCTGCACAGCACAAAGCTCTGAAACAAGCGTCCACCCAAACGCTCGCAGTATTCACTGGCGGGCCCGGCACCGGAAAAACCTTCACAGCAAGCGCACTGATCCGACTCCTCGCCACCTCAAGCAAGGGGCCGCTGTTCAAAGTCGCCATCGCCGCGCCCACCGGCAAAGCAGCAGCACATCTCGAAGCCGCGCTCCAAGCAACCAAACCATTACCTCCCACACTCCGCTGCGAATCGACCACGCTCCATCGACTCTTGCGGCTCCAACCGGGAAAACAGCGCCTCCTCGAGGAATTTCAAATTGACGCCCATCTCGTCGTGGTCGATGAAGCGTCGATGCTCGACATCGGACTCATGCTCCATTTGTTCAAAGCCATCGGCCCTCAAACGAGACTCCTTTTGCTCGGAGATCCCGACCAGCTGCCGCCGGTAGAAGGAGCCAGTCTATTCCCTGACATCGCTCAAGCGCTCGGCAGCAAACTTGAGCGCTCACTCCGCATTGAAAAAAGCGAGCTCGCTGAACTCTTCGACGCGGTGCAACGCGGCGATTCGTCCGCTGTAGCCGCGCGAGTGGAGCGCATCCCACTCGAGTTTGAAGCGATTCAAGCGCTCGTCCCTTCGCCCATTTACACAAGCGCCCCAGATCCCCACCACTGTCTGCAAACGCAATCCCAGACCCGCATCCTTTCGCCGCTCAGACAAGGCCCCTTCGGCGTCGATGCGCTGAATCGCGAACTGCTCGCTCACTTCAAAAAACAGAACATTGCATTGGCGATTCCCATCTTAGTCACACAAAACGACACGCGCCTTCAGCTTTACAATGGAACTGCAGGAGTCCTCATCGAAACGGAGGCGCACTTCCCAACTGCAGATGGCTTTCGAACACTTCCCGAAGCGCTACTGCCGCGCTACGAAACCGCCTTTTGCCTGTCCGTGCACAAAAGCCAAGGAAGTGAATTCGATGAGGTCGTCGTCCTCTTGCCACCAGGCAGCGAGCAATTCGGCATCGAAGCGCTGTACACGGCCGTGACCCGAGCCAAACGCAAAGTAACGCTCGCCACAAGCGACGCAACGCTCGAAGCCATGCTTCAAATCAGCGCACGCACCCGCAGCGGCTTTCGCGAGCGGTTTCATCAATAGATCGCTTGCATTCATTGTTTCAGCTGTAGAAAATTGTATTCATGAAGAAACATTTTTATTGTCTTGACGTGTAACATGCAAAAAGTTTACAACGCCATATTCAAATTTAAAGGAGGAGTATGCCAGACCTAGGAAGACTTAACTCACTAACACCTGTCCAACCCATCTCACAAGTGCTCTTTGTACGCCCAGAATGGCGCATCCATCTCAGCTATGGCAGTCCGTCATTTCGACTGCGTCAGGCCATTGCTTTTATCTTTTTCCCAAGAACACTCAATGAAAACCAAAAGCGTTTGACAACTTTCTATTGTGAAAAGGAGATAGACGAAGCGCATCTCTGGAAGCTTCGTCTCCAGGGAATGGAAAGGAGAAGAAACGAAGAAAGGCTAAGCCAAGAATGGGAACAAACGCCCACATGGCTTAAAGCAGCACACGTTTCTAAGAACATTTTCATAGGGACGATCAAGTTCATGATCCAGATCCCCGTATATATTTTTAAAACTTGCACACAAGGAGGAATCCAATATGGCCGTACCAACAATGACATCTACCGAGAAATCGACGGTAGCCACGCATACTAGCACGACTACGTCGAGTCAAGTACAACGAGGCGTTAAGTATGTATACAACTTGCCAGCAGAAGCACAACTGCAAATCGCCTTGCCCATCATTGCAAACGCTGGAGCTGGCATTGCAATTGGAGCTGCTACCGGATCGATTGTAGGACTGGTCTACCCACCAGTCGCTCCAGTCTCCACAAAATTAGGAGCAGCTTTGGGTGGATTGATTGGAGCCGCCTGGGAGATCAATACACAAGTAAGATCCATTTCCATGAGCCACATGTACGCTCGTTGGACCGAACAAGACTGCGCGAAAGAAGTGTATCCAATCTTCTTAAAATACCTTCCTGAACGTTGTGAAAGATTCCTTTGTCCAATCGATAAAGGCCTAATCAGAGTGCCGACGATTACAACATGTCGACATACGTTTGAAGCCCAACAAATCTTGGCTCACGTGATGTCTGGAGAGGGACACATCAAAAGATGCCCGCTTGGATGTAGAGACCTAAGCAAACAAGACCTTCAGTATGACATGACCTACCACAAACAAATCATGACCGAGCTACTGCCAATCTTAAATCGATTAAACTCAGGTGATTCGGGAGCTCCTATCGTCGCCTATAGAAATCAAGTAGTGAAATCTAGAGGAGATGCCTTCCGGTGCGTCACTGAAGGTGACGTAAACAAAGCCATGGGAGGGGGAATCTCTGAGCGCGAATTTATGCAAACAATGAAAGTCGCTTACAATCAATTCAAATTAGATTAGAAATAAAAGCGGGCTGGCTATAAACCAGCCCACAAGAAACCAGCATTTTGAATCACTCGAGCCCGCAATCGATCCCGCTGGCCCTTTAAGCGGCCGAGGAGGCGTACTTCTGACTCAATCGACCAAGAGCCAGCGCTCCTAACGCCAATCCAAGATCGCGTAGCGCAATGTCGAAATAGTGGCCGGTGAGAAGCAAATTCACCAGAATGCCGAGCAACCACAAAGAGACGATGTAAGCAAAGAACTTTGGCTTCCACCAGGTCCCAAGCCCTGCGATCACCTCAACAATACCCACGCCCATCATGAACGGGCGATCGTGGTGGCCAATGACCTGCATCGCGAGGGGAGAAAGGTACATGGACCAATCGGTCAGGAAGTAGAAAAACTTATCGAGACCAGCGAGCAGCGGGGCGACAACGAACGTGAATTGCAGAAGGCGAAACGCCTGATAGCCCGGATCTGCTGAAAATTTAGACATCGTCACCTTTTCCTTTTAAGCTTTTCGATAAACTCTCGGGCAAAAAAGATCAAGGAGGCCTGACAAGACCGTCTTCAAAGCCTCGAAACTGTAGTTAAAAGAAGAAATCGCTAATTTACAGTAACTTACAACATTTTCAACACTTATTGGTTCCAAAAAGTGTTGTGTTTCACATTTTTTGGAACCAATAAGTGTTAAATCCAACACTTATTGGAACCAATAAATGCAGCTTTCGTGCTACGATCGGCTCATGAAGCGAACGATCATGGAAAGCCTTCGGGCATGGAAACGGTACCCTAAGCGAAAGCCTCTTCTCCTCATGGGAGCGAGGCAGGTAGGGAAAACGCATGTGCTGAAAAAATTTGGAGAGCAAGAGTACCAAAACACGATCTACGCGAACTTCGAGGATAATCCCCGACTCAGGCAACTGTTTGATGCAAGTTTGGAGCCGAAGGTGATTTTGAAGGCGTTGTCGATCGAGATGAATGTCGAGATCATGGCGGGAAAGACGCTGCTGATTTTCGACGAGGTGCAAGAGTGTCCGAATGCATTGAACAGCTTGAAGTACTTTTGCGAGACAAATCCCGAGCAGCATGTGGTGGCTGCAGGATCTTTGCTCGGTGTGAAATTGGCCCACGTGAAGGGATTTCCCGTTGGAAAAGTGCAATTTTTGACGTTGTATCCGTTGAGTTTTCTCGAATTTCTGGATGCAATCAAAGAACACAAACTGAAAGTTTTTCTCGAAGAGCAAGCAAGTGTTGAACCGTTACCTCCTAATCTGCACGAGAAACTCCTTATACATTTCAAAGAGTATCTGTTTGTCGGCGGGATGCCAGAAGCTGTTGCTGAGTATGCAGAATCAAAGAACATCGCCAAAATCCGCGAGATCCAGAATGCGATTCTGAAAGCCTACAGTCTCGATTTTGCAAAGCATGCTCCTAAAGACCAGATCATGAAAATCAATCAAGTGTGGAGTTCGATTCCAGGACAACTAGCGAAAGAAAACAAGAAGTTCATCTACTCGGCTGTGCGAGAAGGGGGTCGAGCGAAAGAATTTGAAATTGCATTGCAATGGCTCATGGAAGCCGGGCTCATTCACAAGGTGCAATTGATCAGCACGCCAAAAGTTCCCCTCTCAGCATACGCCGATCTGAATGCATTCAAGATCTACCTCGTCGATGTGGGGTTATTGGGTGCCATGTCTCAGCTCTCAGCAAAAACAATTCTGCACGAAAATGACCTATTCCAAGAGTTCAAGGGGTCGATCACGGAGAACTACATTACCCAAGAACTCGTTCACGGAGGACTTCCATTGTTTTACTGGGCAAGCGAAGGAAAAGCCGAGATCGATTTCGTCATCGAGCACGAGGGGTTGATCTATCCGCTCGAAGTGAAATCGGGCAACTCGTCGAAGAAAAAAAGCCTCAAAGTCTACGAAGACCTCTACAACCCAAAACTACTCATCCGAACATCCCCCATGAATCTGAAACAAGACGGCAAGGTGCTCAACTGTCCTCTCTACCTAATCGAGCAATTGCAAAGCCTCCTACTCAACATGTAAATCCGCTTTACATTCGCCAAGCGGACCCCCACTCTGCGTCGCGCGCCAGTCGATAGCGCTCCTTGTCTTTGCGGGTGACGACGACCTCCCGAAGCTGACCGTCCTCTGCACACAAGGGAAGGCGAACATGACCCTTCAGCGCTTGCGGAGCGCGTACGACGCGCCCTTCCAATGGCTCTAGAGCGATTGTTTGATTTGCTAAAACCACGTAGGAGAACTTCTCGTCTTCGTAGCCAAGCGTTCCTCCTTTGAGCTGGCGCATCAAGCGCGTCCGTTCGACGCGCGCTGGGAAATGGCACCAGTTGGTGCCCTGCATGGGGCAGGCCAATGCGTGGGGACAGGGGGCAATGATTGTAGCTCCCATCTGGAGCGCTTCTTGGCGGATGGCGCGGATTCGCTCGAAACCTTGAGGAGTTCCCGGCTCGATCAGCGCGATGAGCGGGATCTTTGCTCGAATCAAGCGCTTAAGAAGAGTGCTGTTTTCTCGAAGTTCGCCAAGCACATAGCTGAGGATCGCGAGGTCGGCAAAGGGCAGCTCTTCTTCAGCTTCTAGGGAGCGACAGCGCCACTCGGCTTTTTGAAGCGCACGTCCTGCGCATGCGCTAAGTTTCTGTCCTACCTCAATGGCTGCAGCTGAGCCGTCGATCAAACAAATGTGCTCGAGCTCTGGGAATACTTCGAGTGCAGCCCACGATGCGGTGCCGGGCCCTGCACCGAGATCGAGGAGTCTTTTGCCTATTTGACCTGGGATGCGCTCTCGCACTGCAGTCAATACAGCATGTACTGCGGCAAAGGTCGCTGGAGCGCGCGTCGTAAGATAAGCGATCATCTGAACGGGATCTTGGAAGGGGCGATTTGAACTGCCACCGGAGCGATATCCTTCGCTCAGTCGATCAGCTGCAGCTTGAAGTTCGCTGAATTGATAGCCCTCGCTCAATCGTTCGATGGCCTCTATGAGCTCGAAGGGAAGTTGCATTACCGCACTTTGATGCAGACATTGGCACTGAGGCCAGGTCTTAAGGGAAGTTCGTCTGCCGAAAGGCGTATTTTGACCGAGCCGCTTTCGACGAGCGGGCTGATCCAGGAAATGTGGGCGTTCCACGTACGTCCAGGAAACGAAGGAAACGACACGAGTCCTCGCATTCCTTTCTGAAGGCTGCCAAGTCGCTCTTCAGGAACCGAAGCTTCAATCCACAGTTTGCTTTTCTCGGAGATCGAGAAGATCGGTTCGCCAGCCATAGCCCATTGTCCTTGTTGCTTGAATGTGCGAAGGATCATTCCGTCAAAAGGCGCTGAGATCACTTGCTGCTCGTGCGTCGTTTGATCCATGGCTTGAGAAAATTCTCCGATCTCTGCTTCAACGGACGCGATGTTTTGCTGCGCTTCTTGCACTCGGTGCAAAATCTGATCGATGAACTCAGAGGGCTTGGCTTCGGTTTCTGCACGAATATACGCCTGCATGGCCTCTTCGAGACTTACCATCTCGCGGGCCAAGCGAGCCTGGCTCAAAGTCCGTTGGGCGTCGATCTCTTTGTTTTGAGCGGTTGAAGATTCGCTTTGGAAGGACGCTAACTGCTCGCCCTTTTGGAATAAATCGCCCTCTTCCCACGTCTTTGCTGTGAACGATCCAGCGCCAGCGGCGTAGAGGTTGAGTGTTGCTGCACGAAGAATCGCTCCGTTTATGTGGAAGAACGGGCGGATGGCCACCCACCAATACACACTAGCTCCTAGCAGGCACGCCCCCAATGCAACGGGGAGTGTCAGGATTTTTTTCCAAGGAATCGAGGGAAGACGAATTTCAAAAGCGAGTTGTTTCATATTCGAAGTGTAGGGAACTCTCAGCGCTGTTTCAAGCGAAAATAGACGAGTCCTGCAAGTAAACTTGCCCCAGCTCCGACCAAGAAGGGCAAGCCGCTCATGGCCTGGTAGGCAACGCCTCCCACTGCAGGAGCCAACGCCATCGCAAGGGACTGAATGGACTGACTCATGCCAAGCACCTTGCCTTGCGCCTCGCGGGGCGCTTCACTGGAAATCACGCTATTGCAAAGAGGCCAAGCAAGCCCTCCGATGATCGTACAACCAGCGAGAACGGCAAGCGCTGTATAGACATGGCTCAAAAACACGAGCGTTGTAGAAAGCGCTGTAAAGCCCATGAGACTGACCTCTAAAATTCGGAGCGTCGAGAACCTGGCAAGAAGCATCCCGTTCAACACGCTCGAGCCGATTGCCCAACAAAACCCCATGAATAAAGCGACATCGCCGATGTTTGAGCTGGTGAAATCAAATTTATCGACAAAGAGAACGGGTGTGAACTGAAACAAGATGACCCAAGCAAATAGAAAAAGGAAATAGACCATGTAGAGATGGCCCATCCGCTTCGAAGTGAACGCCTCCTTCAATTTACGCACGCTCTCAAAAAGATCGAAGGAGTGGCCTTCGTGTGTTGTCGACGTCTCAAAACAGCCGAGGACGACAAACACAAAGTTCACCAGCGTTAACACCGTCGCGACCCACAGTGGAAACGAAAGCGAAAACAGAGAGCTGAGCGTTGGATCAGAAAGTTTGCCACCTAAAAAAGCGCCCACGACAAACGAGACACCAGCTATGAGCGAAAGGACCCCAAATCGCTTGCCTCGTAACTTTTCGTCCTCGCTCAAATCGCTGATGCACGCGATGCAGATCGACATGTTCCCAGCAAACACGCCAGTGACTACCCGACCGAGAAACAGCAGCCACAAGTTGTGAACTTCCATGCTCCACGCACTGAGCGCAAGACCGCCTAAACTAAAGAGCGTGCTGATCGCAAGGGCTTTTTTCCTCCCCTTGCGGTCGGCGTATTCTCCGAGAAGCGGCGCGCCGACAAATTGGCCTAAAGAAAAAGCCATGAGAAAAAATCCGAGCAGCAATGTGCGCGTCGAGGTGCTCACGCTCGGCGAAAAGAGAGCTGTGTGTTCCCCGAGAAAGTAAGGAGCAAAAATCGGAAAGACGATCGCCCAGCTCAAATTGTCGATGAAAAAAGTAAAGAACACAGAAGCCAAGGTCAGTTTCGATTGTGCATTGCCGAGCTTCATTCAAGCCTCCAGTCCACAGGCGCAACTCCGTTCTGTGCGAGAAACGCATTCGCTTTTGAGAAATGGCGACACCCCCAAAACCCCGCATGCGCAGACAGCGGAGAAGGGTGCGGCGCACTCAATCCCAAATGACGCGGTCCCACATGCTGGACTTTCTCCAGCGCCGATTTGCCCCACAGCAAAAAGACAAGCGGGTCTTTTCGCTCACAGAGAAGCTGCACCACTCGATCAGTAAACTGTTCCCATCCACGGCCATAGTGAGACTTCGGAAGTCCTGCACGCACAGTGAGCGTCGCGTTCAGAAGAAGAACGCCGCGCTTTGCCCACGCCGTAAGACACCCGTGATTGGGAATGGGGAGCCCAAGATCGGTTTTCTGCTCTTTAAAAATGTTTTGAAGCGATGGGGGAGCTGGGACCCCAGGAGGAACGCTGAAGCTGAGCCCGTGAGCTTGGCCCTCACCATGGTATGGATCCTGACCGATGATGACCACTTTGACTGCGTCCCAAGGAGTTTGGCAAAACGCGTTGAAAACCAGAGGAAATGGAGGGTAAACCGCGACTTGTGCTCGGTATTCTTCCGCTAAAAAGGCCTCCAGCTGGCGCATGTATGGCTTCTCAAACTCCCCCTCCAGCCTCTTAAGCCAGGAGGCGTCCATGCAGGCGATGTGGTCAGCGACAGTCATTGCGTCCTCGTCATTTCGAGGACACTGTGATAGCATGAAACCTGTATGGGAGCAATAGAGAATCGACCCCGCGTAGGGGTCGGCGTTGTCGTCATTCGGGAAGGTAAAGTCCTTCTAGGCAAACGGAAAGGCTCACATGGCGCTGGCCAATGGTCCTTTGCTGGCGGCCACATGGAGTTCGGCGAAAGCGTAGAGGCCTGCGCGCTTCGAGAATTGGCCGAAGAAACCGGCCTCCGCGCCCTCTCCTGGGAACTGGGCCCCTGGACCAACGACATCATCGACAATACCCGCCACTACATCACATTTTTCGTCTTTGTCCATGAGTTTGAAGGCGAGCCCCAACTCCTAGAGCCGCACAAATGCGAAGGCTGGGAGTGGTTTCACTGGCAAGCTTTGCCAGACCCGCTATTTACCCCAGCCCGCTCCTTGCTCCAGTCATTGACAAAAAGCCCACCTTCTCTCTAGTATTTCCCTTTCTTGTACCGAAGAGGGCCAAATCATGAACGACTTAGCTGAAAACAACTTAATTCGATTCACCAACGTCACCAAAAAGAAAGACGCCATCTTCGCGAATTTCAAAATCAAGGGCCTTCGCAACGGCGTCGTCTTCTCCGCATCGATCTCCGTCGACATCACAGCGCTCGAGCTGAGCCCCGGCGACACGCTCGAAAAAATCGTCGAAGAATGCGCGCGTCACGGCCTCAAAGAATTTAAAAAAGCCGACTTCCAATTCCAAGGACTCTCGGCCATTTCTCCTTATCTGGGTGTAGCGCAGCTTGGCTAGCGCGTTTGCATGGGGTGCAAGAGGTCGTAGGTTCAAATCCTATCACCCAGATTCTTTTTTACAGTGACTTGCATTTTCCAAAGTTGATCTGTTTGCCGACGCCGGCAAAGAGATGGCAATGAGGAGAACAGCGAGTCGGTTACAAACTGTAACCGACTGAACTTGAAAGATGAGCCTGAACACTTATCATTATTGGGTTACCGGAGCCGGTAAAGTGATCGCTTGGATTTCATGAACCTATCCTGAAAGCTTGGCTGGCTGGAGTGCCAAAAACGTGTTCCTTAAATTCTTTCACGGCAGAGCCTAGGTTTGTTGCTAGGCGATGGATCTCTTCGAGTAGTTCGGGCGCAGTCCAGCAAGAGCTGTTTGGATCACCGTCATCTTTCTTAAGTTGCTTTCCGTTTTGTACATCTTCCAGATCCCTCATGTAAAAGCGCATGCATTCTGCTTGCTGTCTGCAAGCCAAGAAAAGGATCAGCGGCACACTTGTCTTACCCAGTCTGTTTTCTGCTATCGCAAACTCATCCTCACAGTCAGAAACGGCGTTTATGTCTTCGGTGAGTTTTTCTGGCGATGGAAAATATGACTCATCAGAGTACCTTTGAGCAGGTTCTTCGTACTTCTTAGTCACCAATGCTTGGAAATGAGCCAAGAGCTTATTTTCTGTTTCTCGGCGCTGCTCTACATTGCGTCTTTGTAAGTAGCAGTTAACAGCAAAATACCCAACGCCTACCGCCATGCCGCAAATCCCAAAAAGGCTCCATTGCAACCACTTTGCCAAACCAACGCTGACGACCGCTTGAAAAATGCTGCCGATCAGCCCATCCGTTCTTTTGGACATGAGTCCGAGCTTTTGATCGCAATCTTCGATCGTTCGGTCAGTAAACCTACCAATTTCTCTTCGCTCTCTTATTTCTTCGGATAACTGGATCGCTTGTCCGATAACTGGAAGGGCGCTTACCCACCATTGCATATAAAGCCTCAGGGTCAGTTGTTTCGCTAAAATTATACAGGGCTGTAGGCTTTATTAGAAGAACATATTTCGCTTGGATTATTGGGTTGCCAACCCCGGCAAGGCAATGACAAGGCCCCCCCCAACCATTCTGTTCACAACCTGTTCATAACTTCGTTCGCAACCTGTCGATAACCCATCCCTTGTCGATAACCAGCGAGTCTTGAACAACGGGTCGACAACTTATCGACAGCAGCGAAACTCGGGTGCTCACGAACACTTCCACAACACCTGAAGAAGAAGAGAATTCCATATATAGATTCTCTACTCTTTCGTTATAGTGAAAGCTGTGAGCTTACCGACCTTCGACGAATTTTTTTCCCTCAAAGACTTTGCGCATGCGGCGCTTTGGAAAACGGGCGATCCACCTTGGGCGCCTCTTCACCATCTAAAAAATTATTTTCATTCGCAACGGTTAGGCGTAATCCAAGCTCCCATTGCCCCAACTGTTCATCTCGAGAGGCCTGAACTCATCTCCATTGGCGCAAATACGCTCATCGAACCGGGCGTCTTCATTCAAGGACCCTGCATCATTGGGAACAATTGCGCGATTCGCCATGGGGCGTACATTCGGGCTCACACGATTCTTGGAGAGGGGTGTGTAATCGGGCACAGCACGGAGATCAAGCATTCGATTCTCCTCAATGGCGTGGCGGCGACCCATTTTGTCTATATTGGCGACTCCATCATCGGTGCGTTTGCGAACCTTGGCGCCGGGGTCAAGTGCGCGAATCTGAGACTCGATCGCAAAGAGGTGCGGATTCGACACGATGCGGGCGCCATCTCTACAGGGCTCAAAAAACTGGGCGCGATCCTCGGCGATCAGACCCAAATCGGGTGCAATGCCGTTTTAAATCCAGGGACGCTCATCGGCAAGCGGAGCGTTTGCCATCCACTCACTCTGCTTAGCGGGACAATTCCTTCGCACTCTGAAGTGCGAGCGATCCACACGATCGACATTCAACCATTGGCCAAACATCTCTTGGAGCAACTTGGAAAACTTGGAAAAATACCGACAGCGCATTGATGACGCTCTGCGTCTGGCGCTTCCTCACTTTGGCGAAAAAACAACGCTTCGCGATGCGTGTGATTACGCCCTCATGAGCGGCGGCAAGCGGCTCCGCCCGACCCTTGTGCTCATGGTCGCAGAGGCGTTGCAGCACGATCTCAACGTCCTGCCAGCGGCCCTCAGTGTTGAATATTTTCACACCGCTTCTCTCATCGCAGACGATTTGCCGTGCATGGACAACGACGATCAACGGAGAAATCGGCCGTCGCTCCACAAGGCATTTGAAGAGAGCGTGGCGCTTCTTGCGAGCTATACGCTGATCGCTGCAGGCTACGAGGGCATTTATAAGAATGCGGGCGAGATGAAAGCGAACGTATTGTTCAAGCATCGAGCGGGCGAGGCCACGATGCGCAGTCTGGAGATCGCGACGCGCTGTGCCGGCATTCGAGGGGCAACCGGCGGTCAGTTTTTGGATTTGTTTCCTCCTGATAAGTCTGCTGAGACGCTCCGGAAAATCATCGCCCAAAAAACAGGCACGCTCTTCCAAATTTCATTTGCGTTTGGCTGGTTATTTGGTGGTGGGGCGTCAGAGAGACTCTCTGAGGTGGAAGCCGCCGCGGGGCATCTCGGCATGGCCTTTCAAATTGGCGATGACTTGGCCGATGAACAGCAGCATGCAGAAGAGACCAACGCCGCCGCCATTTTAGGTCGGATCCGGGCGGTTGCTCTCTTCAATGAAGAGATTGGGTGCTTTGAGAAAAGAATGCGAGCGCTTGGGAGTTGGACGCCCGCATTTGAAGGAATTGCCGCTGCTCTGCAACGGCAACTGACAAAGGCCTAAACCCCGGCCTCATCGCGAGCAGGTGCTTTCTTGGCGAGCACGGCTCCTTCGGCAATTTTTGTATGGATCGCCTTTTCGATTTCGTCGGTGAGCTTAGGGTTTTTCTTGAGCTCTTCTCGGACCGCTTCTCGGCCTTGTCCTAAGCGGTTTGCTTGGTAGCTAAACCAGGTTCCCTTCTTGTCGATGACGAGAAGTTCCGTGCCGACGTCGATCAAAGAACCGATGTGCGAAATCCCTTCGTTGAACAAAATATCGAACTCCGCGCTGTGGAAGGGTGGCGCACACTTGTTTTTCACGACTTTTACCTTGACGCGCGAGCCGATGTCATTGGCGCCATCAGCGCCTTTGATGCCCGTGATCCGTCGGATGTCCATGCGGATGGAGGAGTAGAATTTTAGCGCGCGGCCCCCTGCAGTCGTTTCAGGATTGCCAAACATCACTCCGATTTTATCGCGGATTTGGTTGATGAAGATCGCGCATGTATTGCTCTTGGAAAGAGTGGCTGTGAGTTTGCGAAGCGCTTGCGACATGAGGCGTGCTTGGAGCCCCATGAACTGATCGCCGATTTCTCCTTCGAGCTCCGCCTTTGGAACGAGCGCGGCAACCGAGTCGATCACGATGACATCGACCGCATTTGAGCGAGCGAGCATTTCTGCGATGTTGAGCGCTTCTTCGCCATTGTCTGGCTGAGAAATCATCAGATCGTCGATATTGACGCCGATTTTTGCAGCGTACGCAGGGTCGAGTGCATGCTCGGCATCGATGTAGGCAGCAAGGCCGCCGTTTTTCTGGGCGTTCGCGACAATGTGTGTAGCAAGGGTCGATTTACCAGAGGATTCAGGTCCGTAAATTTCAACGATGCGCCCTCTCGGAACGCCCCCGATGCCGAGCGAGATGTCGAGCGACTTCAGGAGCAGCGCGACGCCCAGGGCGATGAGCCCGGCGAGCGGACCGACGTAGACGAACAGGCCGACGATGATCGCTGCGGCGCCGGCGAGCTCGAGGAGCTGGGCACGCGCGGCGATGAGCAGCTT
>CAYGHT010000004.1:21917-30192 GCA_964349755.1 uncultured bacterium | reverse complement strand
GGGCAGAGTGGCCGAATGATTCCATGCAGATGCAGAGGCCGTCTCGTCCGATGTATTTGTGCCAGCCAAATTCGGCTGCGGCTTCAATGGCAACTGAGAGGCCGCTCTTGCTGAGCACGGACGCTTTGTAGTCCTCGCTTTGTTTGTCGAAGAGCGTCCAGCAGGGCATCGAGACGACTTTGACTTGTTTGCCGAGTTTCGTGAGACGCACCGAGGCGTCCAAAGCGAGATGGAGCTCGGAGCCGCTTGCAAAGAGGGTGAAATCGGGGGCTCCTTGGGGTTCAAGGACTACGTAGCCACCTCGCCCAAATCCCGTGTTGTAAGGGACGTTTGTGTGAGCCAGTGCGGGGAGATTTTGTCTGGACAAGACAATCGCACTTGGACCTCGGTAGCGGAGCGCTGCGATCCACGCCATTTTCACTTCGTGAGCGTCGGCGGGGCGAATCACGTGCAAATTCGGCATCGCGCGGAGCGCTGCGAGGTGTTCGATGGGTTGGTGCGTCGGGCCATCTTCGCCGAGGAAGATGGAGTCGTGGGTGAATTGGTAAATCACGTGGTAATGGGAGAGCGCAGCTAAACGAATGGAATTGCGCATGTAATCGGAAAAGGTCAAAAACGTTCCGCAAAAGGGGACGATCATTCCGGTAAGAAATAGGCCATTGGAGGCGCATCCCATGGCAAATTCGCGGACCCCAAACTTGATGTTGCGCCCTGCAAACTGACCTGGAGCCACCAGGGGATAATCGTGGAGCATCGTGAGATCGGAGACCGAGAGATCGGCTGAGCCGCCGTACAGTTGAGGGAGGAGTTTGGCGAGTGTTTGGAGAACGGTTTGCGAGGCGGCTCTCCCTGCGATGGGCGATTTGATTTCCAGTGCGCTTAGCGTTTGTTCGAGGTTGGCTGGTTCCTCAGATTTGCGCATGGTCTCAAACTCTGCCGCCAGAGCGGGGTATGCTTTGGCCCATTTTTGATGGAGTAGGTTCCAGCTCGTCTCTGCTTGGGCATCTTTTTCCCGCTTTTTTTCGAAATGCTGAGAGACTGCAGGCGGGACGAAGAAGTCTTCTTGAGGCAAGCCGAGCGCATCTTTCGTGGCTTGGACCTCGTCGGCTCCGAGCGGGGAGCCGTGTACCTTGAAGGTGCCTGCTTTGTGGGGAGATCCTTTGCCGATGATCGTGTGCGTCATCACGAGGGCTGGGCGCTCTTGTTTTTTTCGGAGCGCTCCAAACACTTGTTCCATGGCGTCGAAATCGTAGCCGTCGAGATCGAAGACGTCCCAGCCATAGGCGCGGTAGCGGGCTTTTGTGTCTTCTGAGCACGACTGGGACAACGGACCGTCTAAAGAGACTTGATTGGCGTCGTAAATGAGCACGAGATTATCGAGGCGAAGATGGCCTGCGAGCGAAGAGCTTTCCGAGGAAACGCCCTCCATGATGCATCCATCGCCAGCGAGGCAATAGATCTTGTTGTTGAACAAGGGATAGCCTTCTTTGTTGAATTTCTCAGCCAGGAGTTTGAAGCCGAGCGCGAGTCCCACCGCGTTGCCGACGCCTTGACCGAGCGGTCCTGTGGTCGCTTCAACGCCATCGGTGAGTGGGTATTCTGGATGGCCTGGCGTTTTCGAGCCGAGCTGGCGGAAGCGCTTGATCTCATCCATTGAGAGATTGAATCCAGCGAGGTGAAGACACGAGTACAGCCACATCGATCCGTGGCCTGCAGAAAGGACCAACCGGTCGCGTCCGAGCCAATGGGAGTTTTTTGGATTGTGGCGAAGAAGATGTCCGTAGAGAAACGCGCCGAGCTCTGCACACCCCATCGGCATTCCCGGATGGCCAGAGTTTGCTTTCTGCACCGCCTCCATGGAGACAGCGCGAATGGTCATCGCAATTTTACTGAGCGTTTTCTTGAGGTCATCGTCCATGTGTAAGATCCTTTCGTTGAGCAAAAAAGTATGCCACGAGGATGTGGCTTGACGCAAGCGTCTTAATTAAAGCGAATCGACTCGCGTTGCGCGAGGTGGCGCATCGCGGCAAGAAGGGGTTTGAATCCCACTTCGTTCAAAGCGGAGATCTCGAAAATGAGAGTTGGATCCACGGTGCAGCGCGCTCGAAAATCGGCTGCAAGCTCAGAGGCACCTTCTTGATCGATTTTATTGAGCGCAATGAGGAACGGTTTTTCGAGCATCGCAGGGCTGTAAGCGGCGAGCTCTTTGCGCAACATCTCGAATTCTTCCAATGGATCGCGCTCTTGGTTTGGAGCCAATTCGATTAAAAATACGAGCGTTGAAGTGCGCTCGATGTGGCGCAAAAAGGAGAGGCCAAGCCCGCGGTCTGCATGAGCGTCTTCGATGATTCCTGGAATGTCGGCGATGAGGATGCGGGAAAAATCGTCAAACTCTACGATCCCTAAATTGGGGCGGAGCGTCGTGAATGGATAGGGCGCAATCTTGACCTCGATGTGAGCGAGCGCTGAGATGAGTGTCGATTTGCCTGCATTGGGCATTCCGACAAAGCCGATGTCTGCGATGAGTTTGAGCTCGAGCTCCACTTCGCAAACTTGACCTTCGGTCCCCTTGGTGCACACAAACGGGGTCTGGTGCGTCGCTGTCTTGAAGTGGGTGTTGCCTTTGCCGCCTTTGCCGCCGACGCAGATTTCCCAGCGCTGACCTGGCTGCGTGAAGTCGAAGAGCACTTCCTTGCTCGTCGCATTTTTAACGAGCGTTCCAAGTGGGATTTTGAGGACGAGGTCTTGGCCGTTTTTGCCTTTGCAATTGCTCCCCTCGCCGCTGTTGCCGTTTTGCGCTTTGATGATGCGCCGGTTTCGGTAGTCTTCAAGGGAATGGACTTGAGGGTCTGTTTCGAGAACGATCGAGCCGCCGACTCCACCATCGCCTCCTGCAGGACCCCCTTTGGGAATGAACTTTTCTCTGCGCCAGGCGATGACGCCATTGCCGCCGTTACCGGCGATGAGTTGAAGGATTACGCTGTCAGTGAACATAATCCCTCAATTGAGTTTAGGCGGTTAGTTGAGGGAGAACCGACACGTAGGTCTTCTCCCCTTTGCGAAACGACACAAGGCCATCGCAAAGCGCGAACAGGGTGAAGTCTCTGCCGACGCCCACGTTCTTCTCAGGATGCCATTTTGTGCCGCATTGGCGAATCAGGATGCTACCGGTGGTGACGAATTGTCCCATCGCCGCTTTAACTCCAAGGCGTTTTGATTTGGAATCGCGCCCGTTGCGTGTAGATCCTTGTCCTTTCTTTTGTGCCATTTGAGTCTTCCTTTATGATGCGAGGGCGATTTTCGTGATTTTAAGGTGCGAGTATTTTTGGCGGTGTCCTACGGTGCGTCGGTAGTTTTTGCACTTTTTGTACTTGAATGCCACGACCTTCGGGCCTTTTGATTGGCCGAGCACAGTCGCATGAACAGAGCATCCTGGGACGTAAGGGAGCCCAATTTTTGGGGTGTTCCCATCATGGACCAAAACGACTTTATCAAATGTGTAGCTGTTTTCGGTGTGGAGAAGCTCGACGTCCAGCTCGTCGCCTTCTTGGACGCGGTATTGCTTGCCGCCGGTTTCTATGATCGCGTATTTCATCGCATTCCTCCAAATATGAGTTAGGCACTATAGCGAATGCTGTAACTCCCTGTCAACGCCCAACAGCTCTAAAAATATTTTTCCGCTTTACGCCAAGTGTAATTAAGTAGGCCGCGGCGGCTACAAGTGCGATCGTGGCGCCGGGCGGCCAGTTGAGTTCATAGGCGCTCCAAAATCCAATGATCGTCGACAAACAGCTCAAGACGCAGGCGACAATCATCATAGTCCAAAGGCGCGTGGTGAAGAGGGCGGCGAGCGTTGCGGGGATGGTGAGGAGGGCCAACACTAAAATCGTTCCAATGATCTGGATTAAAAGAACGATGGCGATCGCCACAAGACAGAGCAAGATGAGATAGAGCCTCTGTACCCGGATGCCCTGGAGCGCCGCCTGTTCTTCATCGAAACAAAGGGCGAGCAGCGGCTTGTAGTAGAACCCTGCGAGGAGGAGTACGGCAGCTCCAAGCGCTCCGAGCGCTAGAAGGTCGCTGGATGAAACCCAGAGGATATTGCCAAATAAAAAATTTAGCAAATCTCCTGTGGATCCAGGGGTGAGGGAGATGAAGACGACGCCGAGCGCCATGCCGATGGACCAAATGGCTGCAATCAGCGCGTCCTCGCGCTGGCGAAAGCGGCGTTGGATCCAGCCAAGTAGGAGCGCAGACCCGATTGCTGCGACAAATGCGCCGTGAATTGGATCGAGCCACACAAGACCTTGCGTTTTCTGAAGCCAAAGAAAGAGCCCCATGCCGCCGAGAATTGAATGGGCGATGCTTCCCGCGATGAAGGCGATGCGTCGAACGACGACGTAGGAGCCAATGACGCCGGACGAGATTGAGGCGAGAAGTCCAGCCCAAAGAGACATCTGCAAAAACGGGTGTTCGAAAAGCGCTTGGAGAAACATGTTATTTTATTTCCAGTGGTTTGATGGGAGTCCGAGCAGGGGTGTGTGGTAAAGGCCCATGGCAAAGTGTTCGCAGACTTCGCTCGGTTTGTAGCTGCTCACAGTTCCTTGTGCACAGAGGATTTGGTCGACCCGCTCGACAATTGTCTTCACGTCGTGCGTGACGAGTAAAATGGTCGTTTTTCCGCGGAGCGTTTGAAGAAAATCGAGGATGGCAATGGAAGAAGGGGGGTCGATGTTCGCGGTTGGCTCATCGAGTAAGAGTAGCTCAGGTGCCGCGATGAGCGCGCGCGCTACGAGGGCCCGCTGGAGCAGACCACCTGAGAGGTTGCGGAGCACTTTGTCTTTGTGGGTCGTGAGGCCGAGCTGCTCCATCCACCGCAGGGCGTCAGCTCGTTTTTCGGGGCATCGCAGACAACCGAGCTCGATGATCTCTTGCACGGTGATGGGAAACTCCCGATCGGAGCGCAAGAATTGGGGTACGTAGCCGACTCGCTGCCGAGCTTTTATAGGGGTTGTTCCCAGGACCCGTAGAGAGCCTTGAGTTGGAGATAGAAAGCCGAGCAGCAGTCTTAGAAGAGTGGTTTTACCACCGCCATTGGGCCCCATGATGCCGACGCACGTCCCCCGCTTGATCGTAAACGTCGAAGGGTGAAGCACGAGGTCATTTTCAAAGCGAAACGCGACGTCATCCCACTCGACAGCGGGTTGATGACTCACGGCGCTCTCTCGTAAGGATTCGCAAGGAGCGCTGCGAGGTTGCGGATGGTGTCTGTGTACTCTGCATTGTAAGGATCCACTACGTGGACAGGAATGCGGAGCTCTTCTGCGAGCGTTTGGGCGCCTTTATTGTTGTGTTGAGGAAGCGCGATCGCAACGCCCGGGCGGAGCGCTCCAATGCGTTGCACGAGCTCTTCGAGCTCTTTGGGACGCGCTTCCTTTCCTTCATGCTCGAGCGACAGTTGCTGACAGTCGTATTCTTTGCAAAAATAGCCGAACGCCGAGTGGACCACGATGAATGCTCGGCTGTTTGCGGTGGTGAGTCGCTTCCGAACCTCGAGGTCGAGTGTGTTGAGTTCTTGCTCCAGTTTGGTAAGTCGCGTGGCGATCGAACCCTGCTCAGAGGGGTAGCGCTTAGAGAGCGTTGTCGCAATGGCGCGCGCTTGAAGAATCATGTGCTTCGGAGAGAGCCACAGATGTCGATCGTGACCGACAACCGCGATTGTGTCTCGAAGATCGAGCACCTCCGTTTTTTTGAGAAGCGGCAACACTTTCCGCTCGAACGGCTCGCCAATGCGGAACCAGAGTTCGCTATTGAGCAGGGGAGTGATTTGCCCCGCTGTAGGTTCATAACAATGGGGATCGGCATTGGGCGGCGCAATCGTGCGAACTTCAAAGTGGTCTCCCGCCAATTGCTGGACAAGCGTTTGATACGGAGGAATGCTGACGAGTAAGAGGGGTTTAGAGGGAGTCTGGGACGCCGCTTTGCTGGCTTTGCAGCCCACAACGAACAAGCAGATACACGTTAAAAAAAACAATATGGACTTATGCATGCAAAACACTATCGCTGGTTTTCAGAAAATGCGCAACAGGAGTCGGTACATCTTGTGCGTTAAGTAGGACTTTAGGTAAGATTTCGCGCCTTGTGGAGAGATGTCCGAGTGGCTTAAGGAGCACGCTTGGAAAGCGTGTATGCGTGAAAACGCATCGTGGGTTCGAATCCCACTCTCTCCGTTTTTTACAAAAAAAGATTGACGCCAACCGGCCTCAATTCATAGAGTTGGCCCGACGTGTGGACAAACTTCGAGGAGAACCGTGAGGTGCCCGTTTTGTAGTCATGAAGATTCGAAGGTGACCGACTCCCGTTTTGCGGGGGAAGTGAACGCGATTCGGAGGCGCCGCGAATGTTCGCAGTGCATGCGGAGGTTCACGACGTTTGAGACGGTGGATGTGAGTCTTCAGGTGAAGAAGCGCGACGGGACATTTGAAGACTTCGCTCAGGAAAAGCTCATCAATGGCATGGAAGCGGCTTGTCGCCATACGCGCGTCAGTCGCGATCAGGTTCACCAAATGGCGTATCAAATTAAGGCGGATCTCGTCGCTAAGGGGATTCGGGAAATTACTTCGCAAGAACTGGGAGCTACTGTCTTGGAGCATTTACTTGCTGCGGACGTGATTGCTTACGTTCGGTTTGCTTGCGTCTATAAGCGGTTTAAAGACATTCGAGAATTGGTGGAGACGATCCAACGGGTTGCTCCGGAAGAAATTGAACATGAGGAGAGGTCCCATGCTGAAGAAAAATGAGATCGAACAGTTTAAAAAACGGCTGGAGGTTCTCCGGAAAGAGGTGATACGGACTCTTGAAGGGACTAAAAGGGAAGTGACAGCTCCAGATGAGGCGAAAGGGTATTCGCAACACTCGGCAGATGAGGGGACAGACGATTTTGTCCGAAACATCAATCTGGAAGTCACGAGCAAAGAATTCACACTGCTTCGCCAAATTGATCGGGCGCTTGAGAAAATCGAAGAGGGAACGTACGGCACGTGCGATCTGTCTGGCGAACCGATCCCGCTCAAGCGGCTCGACGCAATTCCGTACGCCACCATGACGGTCAAAGCGCAAGAAAAGTACGAAAAAGGACTTGCTTGAAACGGGCTCTGTTTTTAGTTTTCCTCGCAATTGATGTTCTGTCAAAGATCGCGGCGCTTCACTGGATTCCGCCTTGGCAGAGCGGTGTTGACTATCCCTATGGAGGCGTTCCTCTTTTTTCGTTGTTTGGAGTGAGCGCATCGCTCAATACGGTGACAAACAGCGGCGCTGCAATGGGACTCTTTGGAGGTCACGCGACGCTTCTTTTTGTGATCCGCACGGCGATCATCATTGGGCTGGTCGTGTACTTGTTATTCGTTCATCAAGGCACCAAACGGAAGTTACCGCTGTGGCTCATCACCACGGGGGCGATCGGTAATGTCATCGATTATTGCGCGTATGGCCATGTGATCGATTTTCTTCATCTCCGGTTTTGGGGCCATTCATTTCCCATTTTCAATCTCGCTGATTGTTTCATCACATTTGGTGTCTGCGCGCTGCTCTGGGCGCCGAAAACCACCCGCAGCTCGTCTAGTGTAGTTGCGCCATGAGAGTGTCGACACCTGCAGTGGAAGGCCGCTTCCAGGCGGCCAAGTGGCTCAAAATCGGTGCATTTCTTTCCGCTGAAGAGCTCGAGGCGCTTCTCCACGCTCTTGGGCCCTTGATTTGCTTGCCCTTGTCTGGGCTTGTGGCGCTGGCTGATCTCCCGCTATCCCCTCCAAACTTCGTGAGCGCGTATCGCACTGCAGTCTCGTTATGGGGCGAGGGGGAAGCCCTACGCCCATTCAACGCACAAGCTTGGACGCGCAGCTTAGATGCCGTTTGGCTTGCAGCTGCAGGGGAGGATCGCTACTTAGTGCGTCTCGCTCAGCCGTGTGTCCAAGTGCAGGTCCATCACATGACCTATTCTCCAATTGACCATGCGTTTCGGCCGATGGTATTTGGATCAGACGCCATTTTCTGGGGACTCCAGTGGTCGTTTCCTCAAGTGTACCAAGATCCGAAGACGCAAGAATTTGTCGAGAAACCAACAGGGCCCAACGCAGAGCTGTTCCAGCAGATTCGGCGCTGGATGCGCGAATTTACTTTAGCGACGCCGATGAGTGTTGCGGGAAAGCGGGTCAATCTTCCCATGCGCCTCGGGCGCGCCTGTTTTCCCTGGATCAACGAGCATCCACACCTCAAAGCG
>CAYGHT010000004.1:0-21907 GCA_964349755.1 uncultured bacterium | reverse complement strand
AAAGCGCGGGGTCTTCGCGTCTTGGAGCTGTCCCATGTCTGCTGAAAAAATGCTCCTTGATGCGCTCACTACCTCTAAGAAAACGCTCGCGCTTGCCGAGTCGTGCACGGGAGGAGCGCTGGCCGCACGGCTGACGGCAATTCCCGGGGCCTCTGCCGCATTCTTAGGCTCTGTGGTGGCGTACGCCGATGCGTGGAAGGAAAACTTCCTTGGCGTTTCGGCTTCGCGCTTGCGCGCAGCAGGCGCTGTGAGTCCCGAGGTCGTCGAGGCGATGGTGCACGGGCTGTTTGCTCGCACTTCCTGCGATGTCGCGGCGGCCATTTCTGGGATTGCGGGACCTGGAGGAGGCACACCAGACAAGCCTGTTGGGACACTCTACATCGCTCTTGCAAAGCGCGGCCACACGGTGCACGTCACCAAACTTCACGCTCCGGGAACCCGCGCGGAGAACATCGAGTTTGCGACGAGCGCCGCGCTGCGCTTGCTCCTCACTCTCGTCACCGGAGAAAATCCCGATGGACTATAAGCTTCTCGACAGCGGCGCTGAATGCAAGCTCGAGCGATTCGGTGAGTTCACGATACTTCGGCCGTGTCCGCAAGCGCTTTGGAGGAAAACTCACCCTGATCTTTGGAAAAGCGCCGATGCGACGTTCACGCGTGAAGAGGGGTGGCGTTTTGCGCGCAAGCTGCCGCGCGAATGGACTGCGCAAATTGGCGGCGTTCTCTGTAAGATTGCACCGACAGACTTTGGGCATCTCGGCGCATTTCCAGAACACGCAACGCTGTGGCAAGCGCTCCGATCTCTTGCGAGCGGTCAGCAAATTCTCAATCTCTTTGCCTACTCGGGCGGTGCGACGCTCGCATTTGCTCAAGAAGGCGCGCGCGTATGCCATCTCGATGCGTCGAAGGGCATGGTGGAATGGGCGCGCGAAAATGCCGCTTTGAATGGTTTAAGCAGCGCGCCAGTCCGCTGGATCATCGACGACGCGCTCAAGTTTTTGAAGCGCGAAGAGCGGCGCGAAGTTCGCTACGACGGCATTCTCTTGGATCCGCCCTCGTTTGGCCGTGGAACGAAGGGAGAAGTCTTCAAGATCGAGCAGGACCTCTGGCCGTTGCTGGAGCTTTGCCGAAACGTCCTCTCCAAGCAGCCCCGATTTCTCGTGATGTCGTGCCACACGCCGGGAATTACGCCGCTCGTGCTTCAGCATCTACTCGCTCAGCTGTTTCCCCGTTCTCGCGTGGAAACAGGCGAAATGACACTCACCTCGGAAGGGGCGCTTCCTATCCCCAGCGGAACATTTGTTAAGGTGCTCTTTTGATTCTCACCAGCCTCCAAAATCCGAAAGTGAAAGAGGCCGTCCGCTTGCGAGATCGGAAGGGACGCGAGGAAACAGGCTTGTTTCTCATCGAAGGGTATCGCGAACTGAAACGCGCAGTCGATGCGGGCCGTGTCGTGGATACGCTCTTCTTTTGCCCCACATTTTTTTTAGGAGAAAATGAACGGGCGCTCATCGCAGCCGCAGGCGGCGAGGCCATCGAGTGCTCCGAGCCTGTATTTGCCAAATTGTCGTATCGCGATCGGCCCGATGGCCTGCTCGCTGTGGCCCCGCAGGTGCATCAGACGCTTGCCGATTTAGAGCGGGTGTTGAGCCCAAAGCGCGCCCCCTTTCTCGTGGTAGCAGAACGGATCGAGAAGCCCGGCAACCTCGGCACAATTCTTCGCTCGGCTGACGCCGCAGGAGTCGACGCCGTCATCGTCTGCGATCCGACGACCGACATCCACAATCCCAATGTCGTCCGCTCGAGTGTCGGCACGCTGTTTACACTTCCGGTGATTGAGGCTGGCAGCGCGGAGACGATCCGCTTCCTTCGAGAAAAACAGATCCAAATCGCTGCCGCTACACCGCAGGCCAAGATTGAATTTACTCAAGCGGACTTTTGCAAAGGTATTGCCATTGCTGTGGGGGCGGAGCAATATGGTCTTTCCGATGCATGGATGAATGAGGCGGACATCCAGGTGCGCATCCCGATGCTCGGGCGAGCCGATTCGCTCAACGTCGCCTCTGCTACAACTTTGGTGCTTTATGAAGTCGTTCGACAGCGGCGCGCCCGCTGAAATTGTGTATTGCGACAACCACTTGGTCGTCGCTGTAAAACCGAGTGGCTGGCTCACGCAGCCCGATGAATCGGAGCGGGTGAACTTAGAGGCGTTTGTGAAGAATTGGGTGAAACGCGAATTTCACAAGCCGGGCGCCGTCTTCTTACATTGCATCCACCGCTTGGATCGACCTGTCTTTGGCTTGGTGCTCTTTGCGCGCACCTCGAAGGCGCTTTCCCGTTTAAACGAGGCGTCGCGTCAAGGGAACATCGAGCGGCGCTACGTAGCAGAAGTAGAGGGCATCGTCTCTGAAAAAGAAGGAGTGCTCGAGCATTGGTTGATTCACGGCGATCATCGCGCCGTGGTAGTTCCTGAAGGTCAGGAAGAAGCCAAACGCGCTGTGCTCAATTTCCGCGCTCTTCAACAGCGCGAACACACGACGCTCATCGAAGTGGAGCTTGAGACCGGCCGCTACCACCAAATTCGGGCTCAATTCGGCGCGCTTGGGCATCCCGTCGTAGGCGATTTTAATATGGAGCGCGCCACAGCCGACCAGACGAAGGAATCCATCTGGCTTGCACGGAGCTCAAGCTCTCGCATCCTGTGACTCAAGAGGCCATGAAGGTGAGCGTCGCTGCGCCGTTTGCTTGAAAGGTGCTGATCACCACCACTTCTTGGACCAGTGCGTCTCCGTCTTCTCGACCCACTTATTGGACCGAATTTTATTCCACACGAGCTCTTCCACTTTCGATGGGCTGTCGACATCGACCCAGAGCGAGCAGTCCCAATCTCCGGTGGTGCTCCACGCTTCTTTGATTTCCCTAGTCTGATGCCATTGTTTCCATGCATCGGCGGGCGTGCCTGGTTTCCACTTCACCCATACCCAAACTCCCCAATGCTCGCCTTGTTTTGCGTGTGTCTTTGCCATGTGCTTAAATCTCCTTGTGCTGTTTCACTCAGAGCTAGCAGGTGGTTCCTATATTTTGCAACATTGCTCTCTTGTACAGAAATCAGCCGCAAATCGACAAATGCTTATTTGCGGCTGATTTTTATACCTCCAAAAATCAGCCGCAAATAAGCATTTGTCGATTTGCGGCTGATTTCTGTGGAAAGCTCCCTAGTGCCTGCAGGTGACTCTGATATTTTGCAACACTTCCGCGATTTGGACGGCGTTCAGCGCCGCCCCCTTCAGGAGCTGATCTCCCACGGCCCAAAACTCGAGGGTATTGGGCTGGCTCTCGTCTTTGCGAAAACGGCCGCAGAGCACAGCATCTTGGCCCGTGGCGTCGTGGGGCGTCGCAAAGCGATTGCGCCCGCGCTCTTCGAAGAGCGCGACGCCAGGCATCGCTTGGAGTTCGGCATAGACTTCGTCGAGAGTCAACGGATGCCGAAATTCCACATTGGCCGCAACGCTATGGGCGCGCAGCACCGGCACGCGCACGCAGGTGGCGCTCACGCCGATTTCCGCATCGTCTAAAATTTTGCGGGTCTCTTCGCGCATCTTGAGTTCTTCTTCGACATAGCCACTCGGATGGAGCGTCGAGGTGTGGGGAAAGAGGTTGAAGGCGTAGGGGAACGGGAGATGCGTCGCTACGTCTCGCCCCTCCATGACGCCCCGCGTTTCTTCGAGCAAATGATTCAGGAGCGCTGCACCGCCGCCGCTGGCTGCTTGGTAGGTCGCTGCGATGATCCGCTTGGCGCGGAAGCGCCGATGGAGCGGCGCAAGTGGCATCAGCAACACAGTCGCTGCGCAATTGGGCGAGGCCACAACGCCTTGGTGGTTTTTTAGCGCATGGGCATTGATTTCGGGAATGATGAGCGGCACATCTGGGTCCATGCGGAATGCCGAGCTCGAATCGATGCAGAGCGTACCATGGGCTTTTGCTTGCGGGATCCATTCGCGCGAGATCGCGCTTCCAGCTGCAAAAAACGCCAGGTCGATGGATCGGAGGGCGTCTAGCGAGAGGACGTCGAGTGCGAGCTTCTCTCCTCGAAACGCGAGTGTGGTGCCGCGCGAGCGCGGCGAGGCGAAAAGGCGAAGCGCACCGAGTGGAAATGCGCGCGCTTCTAACAGGCGCACGAGCTCTCGTCCAACGGCGCCGGTGGCGCCAATCACAGCAACTGTTTGCATGATTCCTCTTGTTCGTTTAACATCACCACTTTACCAACACAGGGTGTATGCGAGAAGCAATTCTTCGATCCGTGGATGATGCCGTGCGTGCAATGGAGCTGCTCCGCTCTGCCGATGCGCTCCACTTCATCGAGCAGGCAGCGCGCCTGCTCGCAAATGCATTTCGCGCAGGAAACAAACTTCTCGTCTGCGGCAACGGGGGCAGCCTTTGCGATGCGATGCACTTTGCTGAAGAGCTGACCGGCTTTTACCGAGCCAAACGCCCCGCACTTCCCGCAATCGCGCTCGCAGAGCCTGGCCATCTCACGTGTGTTGGTAACGACATTGGCTATGAGCACGTGTTTTCGCGCGCCGTCGAGGCGTACGGAAAGCCGGGCGATGTGCTGGCTGTGCTGACAACGAGCGGCCGCTCTCAAAATCTCGTGGCAGCCGTCCAAGCAGCGAAAGCGCGGGGGCTCTCGACGATCGCATTTCTCGGCAAGACGGGTGGGCTTCTCAAGGGCCAAGCCGATCTCGAATGGATCGTATCTGGCTTTGCGTGGTCCGATCGCGTCCAAGAGGCGCACATGGCCTCGATCCACATCCTCATCGAGCAGCTCGAGCAGCTCGTGTTTGCACCCGCTCCAACATATGCTTCTGTTTAGCGCTCTCCGCTTGGGGCGCTCATGGCTCGCGTCTCCGTGGGCGCGCCTACTCGCGCCACTTGGCGTGGCGTGGGGACTCGCAATGCGATTTCGCAGATTCGCGTACGGCCGCGGCTGGTTTTCGACGGTGCGTGTTCCCGTGCCGGTTGTCAGCATCGGCAATCTCACTGTCGGCGGCAGCGGGAAAACGCCCCTTGTGATCTTGCTCTGCCAACAATTTTCATCGCACCGCGTCGCGATCCTTGCGCGCGGGTATGCAGCCAGAGTCGGGGAGTGGAGCGATGAGCTCCGCGTCATCCGGCGCCATTTGCCTCAAGCCATGCTTTACCAGGGCGCCGATCGTGTAAAGCTAGCTTTACAAGCAGTGCAAGACGGCGCAGAGCTGATTGTGCTCGACGACGCCTTTCAACACCTTCGCCTAAAGCGCGATTGGGATTTAGTTCTGGTGCGCCCCGAAGATGCCCAGGACCGCGTGCTGCCGAGCGGAGCGCTTCGCGAGCCCTTCAGCGCGCTTACAAAAGCAGATGTCGTCTTCTCCTATGCGCCGCTAGACGTTGCGGTGGAGTTGAAAGCCGTTCCCGTTGCACCGCCTCACCTCGCTGGGACACGCGTCGCACTCTTCTCCGGCATCGGGAACCCCGAGCGGTTCCGCAAGACCGTGGAGTCCCTCGGCGCTATCGTGGTGGACGAGCTTCGATTGGCTGACCACGAACCGGTGAGTGCGCGGCGTCTAAAGCGCTTCGCAAAACGCTCTGAATTCAATTATTTACTTTGCACGGAGAAGGACTTTGTCAAACTTCCTCCGGAAGCGCCGCCAGTGGTGTGTATCTCCATTGAAGCGAGGCTTGCGAGGCCAGACGCCCGCTGGCAAAAACTCATTGCACAAATCAAACAAAGACTCGATAATCCATCGTCCTTATGAGCAAGCACATCACCATCACTTTGCCCAAGCTCGGCGAGAGCATTGTCAGCGCGACCATTGTCCAATGGTTTCGGCAAGTCGGCGAGCGGATCGAGCGCGATGAGCCCTTGCTCGAAGTGTCGACGGACAAAGTCAACAGCGAGATCCCTTCACCTGTTGCGGGAGTCGTGGTTGAGGTATTGGCGCCGGTTGGTCGCGAATTGCAGGTAGGCGAGGCTCTGGCAGTGATTGCGTTGGCTGAGTCGGGGATGGAGCCAAGCGCTTCGCCTCGCGCTGCAGCTCTGCCTGCATCAACGCCTGCGCCAGCAGTTTCCGAAAATCACTTCCTCACTCCCGCCGTGCTGCGCCTTTTGCATGAAAAGAACATCCCCTTGAGCGAAATTGATCGGATCCCGCGCACAGGCCAAGGTGGCAGATTGAGCAAGCACGACGTTGAAAGCTATTGCTCTAAGTCCAGTTCGGCGCCTGCCTGCTCGCACGCCAAACCAGGGCCCCATGTCGAGCGGGTCAAGATGACCTCGATGCGCAAGGCGATCGCCGAGAACATGGTCAAATCGTTTTATGAAGCGCCCCACGCCTCGCTTGTGACCGAGGTCGATGTGACGCGCGTCGTGAGTGAAATCGCTCAAACCAAACAGGCATTTTTAACTCAGCACGGCGTCAAGCTCACCATCACCGCTTATGTAGCTCGCGCAATTGCCCGCGCCGTCCACGCCTACCCGCTCATCAACGCATCGCTCGAGGGCGACACCATCGTCATGAAGCGATTTGTGAATTTGGGCCTTGCCGTCAGCGTCGAACAAGGCGTCATGGTCCCTGTCATCCGGAGCTGCGAGACGCTTGCACTTGCCGAGATTTCCAAGCAGATTGCAGCGCTCGCAGAGAAGGCGCGAACCGGTAAGCTCGCTCCACAAGACGTGCAAGAAGGTTCTTTGACGATGACGAACTTTGGAATGACGGGGGCGTTGATCGGGATTCCCATCATCCGCTATCCAGAAGTTGCGATTGTGGGTCTCGGCGCCATCACCAAGAGGGTCGTGGCCCTTGCCGATGATTCGATCGCCATTCGCTCCATGATGATGGTGTCGCTCACCTTCGATCACCGCGTGCTCGATGGAATTTACGGTTGTAATTTCTTGGCCGAGCTTAAGAAACACTTAGAATCCAGCGACGCCGTCTAGTAAATAAAGCCACTCGCCTTTCACAACCTCAACGCCAACGCGGGTTAAGGCTTGGAGCACTTGAGTCACATCGTCTTGGGCGCATGGGCGGTTATCGGTGGCCACAAAGCGGCATCGCCACTGCTCGATACAGAACGTTTCAGGCTGGCCCTCTGGCCATATTTTCACGCCCCGATTCGAGATCATCTGGAGGCGCAGATTGCCGATGTTGATGTGGGAGATTTTGCTCAAGAAATCAGAGAGCTTGCCGCGATGGTAGATGAACGCATCGACGCCCACGAGCTGGCGAAGAGGCGACGTTTGCGTGAGCTTTGGTGTTGTGTGTTGTTTGGCTGCGCCATAGGCCACTGGTTTTAGGGTTTCTGGCAGCTTGCCCAAATTGTGGATCACGGCATCGCTAAATTCTTGCGTGCCCACTTTCTTTTTGCTGTGGCCCTCTTTGTAAATGTCGTAGGTGTGGATGCCCTCTTCTAGTGTTTTAAGCCATGCATTGTGGATGTTCGTGGCCACAGTCGGCTGGCCGATGTGCACGAGCATTTGGACGGCAGCGAGGAGCAAGCCGGAAGGGTTTGCGACATTTTGACCCGCTCTGCGGGGAGCCGAGCCGTGGATCGCCTCGAACATGGCGCTGCTCTCACCGATATTTGCCGATCCAGCAAGTCCGACCGAACCGGTGATTTGCGCCGCGACATCGGACAAAATATCCCCATACAAATTGGGCATGACGATGACATCGAACACTTCGGGCGTATCGGCCAATTTAGCGGCGCCGATGTCGACAATCCAATGCTCGTTCAAAATGCCTGGATACTCCGCTGCGATCTCGTCGAAGACTTTGTGAAAGAGGCCGTCGGAAAACTTCATGATGTTGTCTTTCGTAAAGCAAGTGACCTTTTTCCGATTGTTTTGCTTGGCGTATTCAAAGGCGTAGCGGATGATTTTTTCGGAGCCCGCCCGCGAAATGATCTTGAGCGAACAGGCGACATCGGGCGTCTGGCGATACTCGATCCCCGCATAGAGGTCTTCCTCATTTTCGCGCACGATCACGACGTCCATCTCAGGGTGCTTCGTCGCTACAAACGGGAAATACGACACGCAAGGACGCACGTTGGCATACAGGCCGAGCGTCGTGCGAATCGTGACGTTGAGGCTCTTAAAACCGCCCCCTTGCGGCGTTGTGATGGGCGCTTTGAGGAAGGCCTTGGTTGTTCGAATCAGCTCCCAAGTTTTCGGATCCATGCCAGTCGAAAAGCCTTTCAAGTACATCTGCTCCCCAATCTCGACGGTGTGGGGCTCGATTTGGGCGCCCGCTGCGCTCAAGACGTGTTGGGTGGCTCCCATGATTTCTGGGCCGATGCCATCGCCATAGGCGATTGTGATTGGTGTGCGCATTGGATCTCCTGCTGTCCAGCCTCACCGTAATCGATCTGTTACTATTGCAGCCACTTATTTGGAGATAAGCTGAAAGTCGAGCTTATGCGACAAAGATTTCACGAGATTTCTCTTTCTCAGACCAGAGGACTGTCTTCAAGTCGTAGTTTTGAAAGGCTTCGGTTACATTTGACGGAATGGCTTTAGAAGAGTCGTTTAGCAGTGTTATTAGCTTCGATTCGGGTCGTGCTTCTTTAGTATCAAGCCATTTAAATACGGCGTCTTGAGCTGCCTGTTTGGTGGGGTGGTTGATCGTTTGAATCAGTCTTTCAGAAGAGCTTTGCGATTTCGGAATCGCAAAGTCAAACCTGTGATTGAAGCCACTTTTTCCTGCGAAATTAACCATCGAAATATAACGTACGCAAGATGAATCAAACCAATGCGTAACGTCTTCAAAAAACAAATTCTTCACTTGAGAGCGAGCAAGATAGAAAAGATCATTTACTGCCAGCATCGCCTGAATCAGCTTATGTTTTTTAAAGGGGAAGTCCTGAGCAGAAGAATGGATTGTCAACTGGTCGTTGGATTCATCGAGGTGCACTCCAAAACTATTTAAAATAGTTCTCAATAGTTCTTTTCGTCGACGATTTGTAAAATCGCACCCTGAGCTTGCCAAGTCATTGAGTATATAACCATCATCGGTCAGAAGAAAGTTCGCTCCATCCATCTTGAGATATATTTGGAGGTAATCATTATGCCGATCTAGGTAGGGGGTGGTAATTTCGATCCACTCGTCATTAATTGCTTTGAGAAGGGTTTTGTCCTTTAGCCAATCGAAATATCGTTTCAGGAGATGTTCAGTGTCATTTTTTAGGTTCATATAATCTATCCCCCCGAATATCAGGTTTCTCTATGATATTGCAATAGTCCATGAACTCTTCAAGAGTCAACCAAATGTCAGCTGGATTGGTAAAGTGACCGGATAGAGGATAAGCCCACCTATCGCCAAAACCTTCTCGGTAGAGATGAAGATGAGGGCAAGGGACCTCTTCTTCATCGGGATTGCAGTGAGGAGGCCCACCTAAGTCTAATCTAGCTAGCACGATCTCTTTTCTCACTCTGGTTTGAAAGGTGTTTTTTTTCAATTCAATGTTGCCGCGCCGAACATCCAATGTGAAATTGGCTCCATGGTTTTTTGTTGTGAGAGGGATGTGCAGGACACCTCCCTTTTCCGGAAAGGTGTACTTCGTGTCGTCGGTTCGGTACTTCTCCTCTTTGAGCAATTCGTCCGCCTCTTTCTGTGTTATCTGAAAATCTGACATTTTGTTTTTTTCAAACCTTCATTTGAGAGCTTTCAACTGCTCGAGGTGTAGTAAACAGACAAAGCATGCGAGTATACTCGCGCTCTTGTGGGAGGTCAACTTCTAGTGAGCGGCCTGGAGGCCGCGAACCAGCGGGCTGGCTTGCGAGGCGAGTCAGGAACTACAGCTACCGTCGTTTGCGCGTGAGTGGATCTTCGCAATCCGAGTAGCAGACTTGAATGGCATCCGTATTAATCGACGTGCCGATTAAAAACATGAAAAATTAATCGGTTTGTCGATCGATTTTTGTAAATCGCTTATCTACAAATAAATGCAGAAAAATGTGAATCAAGCTCTCTTGCACCAAATCTGCATTTGCAGATTTGGTGCAAGTTAAGTCATGTTCAAACAGCACAAGCCAGCCCGCAAAAGTCCTGGTTCACAAAATGTTTGGTGTGGCAGCTTCTCGGGCTTCCGATTCAAAGGGAAATTCTGTGATTCTTATCTTTCGGCATCCCCAATTCCAAGCAGACGTGGATGCACTCAGGCACGTAGCGTCTTTGCTTGCCGATCAAACGCGCTACCGATGGGTTGTGCCTGACACAGCAGCTCCTGCGTATACCAATTGCATCACTGCGATCCGCTATCTATTCAAAAAAGCGACTTCGTTGACGCTTCCCAACACCTGGATGGGAGGAATGCCACGGGGTTTATTCAACAAAGGATGGAAGATGGTCCGCATCCATGTGTCGGCCTTGAGAATGGGCGATCTGATCCTTCTGCGCAGAAAAAACCACAATGCCCCACAGCCAGAGCAATACTATATCAGCCACATTCAACTCGCCTTAAGTTCTCAGGAAGTATTTCATTCGACATGGAGTGATAAAATAGGGCCGATGCACATCAAAAAAGGAGCTAAAATTGAACGATTTCACGACATTTCAAAAGTGATCGACGAACCTTCCCTCTTTCTTCGCTATGTGGATCCACGCAATTGGGAATTGCGTGCATTAATTAATGGCAAAAACCCCGAGAAAATTCGCCCCTTGGTCAAGGAGAAAAGATTGAATGTTCGACGAGACATCGGGTCGAATCAATGGATTTCCTATGCTGTCTATCGATCACCGGATGGTGGTGTTCTATTTCCTCGATCCATTTGGCAGCTCATTTGGGAATATGCAAGGAAGCGACGTTAGACCGCTTTCTCTACAATGAGAAATCCACGCGAGTTTTCTTGAGACAAGGTGCGTGTTTGCATCGCTTGAATCAAGGCAGAGGCTTTCACCCAATAAGGGCCATAGTCCAATCGGGATACGTCTAGAATCAGATACGAATCGCTTGGCTCATGGTAAGCAGCCACGGGAGACCAATGCGCTCCATTGCTCTTTTGACCGAGCAATCCTCTTTGAAAATTGGCCAATACGCATTGCTGCGGATTTTTGTTTTTCAGTGCATCGAGAATCACAGAACGAATCTTTTCCGCCTGTAAATCGACTGCTTTGTAGACGGTTACTTTGAGCGATCTCAATTTTAAAAGATCTCCCAATTCAATGAGAGAAATCCCCCGCTTCCAAACCTCGTCCTGAGTCACGATGCGGCTATTTTGAAGGTCTTCAAAGAACCGTTGTTGCTGAGTTCTATACGAGGAAAACGAATCGGAAGCTTTTCGTACTGTTTTTTCGTCGGTCTTCTCGCTCTTCCCTCTATTCTCTCCTTGTCGAATGGATAAAGCATTGAGAGCCATTACAGCCGTAGCAATTCCACAACAATGGGGCATTTGGGTTTCGTAAAATCGCAGCAACGTCAGGTGATTGGCTTTTGCATGGCTTTCATTTAAGCGCTTCATCCCTTCAGCGGTATCCAAGGCGATCTGCTCGCTTGGCAATGGCTTTGGTTGTACTTCTGGGCTCAAAGCTCCAATGCGTGTGCGTGAAGGAGGAGAAGAAATTTTCGGGTTCACTTGTTTATCCAAAATGAGAAAACCTCGAGGTAACTTTTTGACTCGAGTCTCTGTTCTCATTGCTTCGATCAAGAGAGGCGCACTCACCCAACGAGGGCCATCGCACACATCTAAAAGTAGAAAAGAATCGCTCCGCTCATCATAGGCTGCCAGGGGAGACCAATGTCCATCCTCTCCCGTTTGGCCTAATTTTGGATGGCCAAATTGAGTCAGAACACATCGATTGGAATCTTTCAATGCCGCGATGATCGATTGACGAATCTGTTGATCTGGCAGCGAGGAAGCGACATGCTTTGATACCGTCAATTTCAATGAACCCAGGTTCTCTAAAATGCTCGCCAACCATGCAAAGGGCAGTCCACCTTTATCGACCTGAGTCTGGCTGGGCTTCTTTAATTTTTCTGAATAGAAACTCTCTTGGGTCATTCTCTTTTCGCCATCATAAAACAAGGCGTTCAAAGCAACGACAGAGGTTGCGATGCCACAATGCGTATCCTTGATCTGCTTTTCGTAAGCTTTTATCAATTTTTCAGCATTGGCTTTAGCTGTACTGGTCCTCAACCGTTCTGCTCCAACCGAAGAGTTGTGCGAAATGGTGGAAGGCCTCGTGAAAAATTGCTGGAGCTGTTTGGAAAGGTACGGAAAACCAACGATTGCGCTTTGTACGCCCAAAGCGATTCCTACCCAGCCCCAAACAGGAGCCCCAAAATACAGCAGCGCAGTACAAGCGACAAGATTTACAAGCTGGGCGAATCGATCCCAGTTTTGATGGGAAAAATTGATCGCAGCATACAATCGGCTCTTCGGGTTGGTCGAGAGAGCGCCCAAGCTTAAGCGAGTGATTCCCACAAGGAGAGGGACAGCTACAAAACACGGAGAAAGGGTATGCATGCAGGCAAGACCGGTCGTTTGTCCCAAGGCCGAAAAAGCAAAAAAATTGCCAAGAGACGCTAGAAGATTCCGACCCAATTGATGAAGTTCTTGCTCTCGATTACCTACAAAAAGTGTATGAAAAGACTGGGTGAAGACTACCCATTTACCGAATTGTATTGCTGCGGCCATCGTTTTCTCTCCTCATTTTTCAGAGTAGGGCAGACTTTAAGCGCGTCTTCTTAATGGAGTCAAGGGATCTTGCACCAAATCTGCATTTGCACGTTTGGCGCAAGAAAATGGCGTAACGGATCGTAAATAAACAGATTCAGCGGAAGGGCGGTTGGATTAAGCTAAGCGAAATGTCCATTCTTTAAGGAGCGGTCAAGAGACCACTCGTTGCAAAGCTTCAGGTAGTTCTTTATCGTACGTCTTGTCGTCACGCATTTCAAATGACCGCTTGGCTTTCATATAAAATTCCAGTGCTTTTTGTTTGTTGATGCTTGTGCCTATGCCAAGCTCAAAACAATTGCCAAGGTAATATTCTGCATACCTTTGACCAAATTGGGCTGCTTTGTGGAAGTGTTCAAATGCTTTAGCAGGGTCGCGAACTTGTGGCGTTTCGCTCGTACAAAGGAGTCCTAGAGGGACGATGCCACACAAACTGTTTTGTGCAACAGCCTGTTCTGCAAGTTCGAAGGCGCGTTTGTGATCTCTCGGGAGTCCTAGGGTACCGCTGTAATAGCGGTAACTTAAAGCACCGATCGCCGAAGCGCATCGGCTCTCTGCCGAAGCTTGTAAAAATTGTAATGCACGAATCCGTTCTGACGGTTGCACATGGTTTGATAAGTGCATATATAACACGAATTGTGCAAGAGGATGTTTTTTCTTTGCTAATTCAGACGCATATTGAGCACTTTTGTTATTCAGAAAGATGCTACAGACTAACTGAGCTCGCACATTTCCCTTGCTCGCGAGGTTCTGCACTTGATCATTGTGGATCGCATTGCACAAGGTGAGAAAAGCGCATTCCATATACCACTCGAAAAGACGCTCGAATTCTTCATCAGTCAATTGAGGCGTAAGAAGCATGTTTCGGAAAAGGGGGGCGAAGGCTAGGTTTTCTCGACTTTCTGGGAAGAGCAAAAGCAGAGCGAGAATTTCCTTTTTTAAATCATGGGCTAACACGTAGTCAGCTAGTGCAAACAGGCTTAACAGGTCATTCGGCGTCAACTTCGTTTGAATTCCAAGTCCATAGTGGTAATCCAAGAGCAGATGAATATTCTGGGCAGTCGCAAATAGTTGTTTACTCAGATCCACGGTCTGTTTGCTTTCTTTTTCATCGAGGCCTCCATGCATTGGAGATCTTGCGTGAGTTTTAAAGTAGTCAGTCGTGAGATGACTGTGAGCGTGGATGCGATCTTTAGCCATTCCATTTTCGCTATAAGGAATGAGAATGAGGTCGCTCGTTGCTGCATCGTTTCGAAGCTCTCGAAAATCGGTCCGAGGAGGGATCTTGATTGCTCTAGATATTTGAAGCGGATTGGTTTCGAAATAGAAGGTGTGCGTGGCTCGAAGAATGACCTTCAACGACAGCAAGGCAACTGGAGCGCACCAAACAAGAGGATTCCACAAGGCTGCGATGAAGCAAGCCGCCCAGGCAGCGATTTTTAGGGCTACTTTCGTCGCAGGGATCGAGCGAATCTCGACTTGTTGAGGATTCAGATTGAGGGAGGGCGAAAGAAGGACTCCCTTATGTCCGCCGAAAAAGAAGCAATCATCGACCCACTCGAGTAACGCCTCGGTTCTCGATTTGTTCCAAGCGCCATAGCTAACAGGAGTAAAAAAAGAAAGTGACTCGCTCATCTGGCTCCTGGAGGGTTACTCGGCAAATAGGATACCTTAAAGAAGGGTTTTAGTTCAACCGGGCTTTGGCCTGAGTTTTAGGCTTCCGAGCCAGCCAGCAAAAGTCCTGACCCCCAGCAAAATCGCCCTTTTGAGCCATTTTGCCCCTCCACCCTAGGGGCCCTACTCGGCTGGAGTATGTGCCCCTAGGGTGGAGCAAGGCCGCCAAAGACGGCGGGCAAACTGACTCAAAAGGGCGATTTTGCTGGGGGCAGGACTTTTGCTGGTTGGCTCTTCCTTATGGATGGCGGAAGGCAACTTGCACCAAATCTGCATTTGCAGATTTGGTGCAAGATCATTCTCGCTTTAGAAAGTCGGCGATATCGATCATCCTAAAAAAATAAGAGCTTAGCGCCAAGTCATTGGATAGAGATCCCAAATGAAAAAGAGCGGGGCAAAAGGCGTAGCCTTTTGGAAGGGAAATGCGACGCAACTTCTCTTCCATTTCACCGATTACTTCGACCCCTACAAATTGTCGTACTTTGATTTCGCAGGCGAAGAGCGTGCGTGTAGTAGTTTGGATGAGGTAATCGATTTGACAGCCCCGTTTTCTTGTTGTGGCTGTTTGTAGATAGGGGTTATCGGCAAGTACATCTTGTGGGTGGAGTCCGAGGGCTTTGAGGATGAGGGAACGATTTTTTAGGAGTAAGTTCTCAATTTGTAGTCCCATGATGGTTTCCCAACCCGGCAAACTGCTGATTGGCTGGTCTTTGAATCGATTTTCCTCAATGGCAGAGAGCTTTGGTTCGATATAGCGCAAATAAAAATGAAGATAGTTATCGGAGAGTCGATAAAGGGTTGTTTTTTTGATTTTACCTGTCTTCAAAGACCATGGCTTATGCGTGCTCACAAACCCACATGTTTTGAGGTTGGCCAAGCATTTGCTCATCGATCCACTTTTTGGGTAATTCGTTTGCTTGCAGATGTCTTGTAAACTGAGCATTTCTTGGGCAAGCGCTTTGACAATGGCTTTGTAGACTGCTCCTCGCGAGGAAAAAAGATCGTGAAAGATGAGGGGGAATTCTTTGACTAAAACGCCTTCTTTTCTAAAGCAGAGCCGCTTGAGATTTTCGTCGGCTGTTTCGTCGGGACGTATTTGTTCTAGATACCAGGGAACGCCACTGGTCACAGCTAAAATCCTGTACACGTCCAGGTAAGAGCCTTTAAAGCCGCGCGAGGTTAAAAAATCTTGGCATTCAGGGAGGGTGAATTCGGTCAGTTCTATGGACAGAGCAATTCGACCAAAAAGGGCTGTGCTATTGATGATGTTTTTCTCGATCCACGTTGAGACAGAGCCGCACAAGATCAAGACGAGTTTGGAAAATTTTTGCAAGACGAGATCCCACCAAACTTTGAGCTTTGGTATGAACGTCGGATCTTTAGCGCCCATCCATGAAATTTCGTCAAAGACAATCACCGTAGGCTGATTGGTTAGTTGAGCTGAGAGTAATTCAAACCCGACAGTCCAGTCTTTGAATGAAATCGAAAGGCGTTTAAGAGCGAAATGCCTCTCCAACTTCCGCGCAAATTCATCTCGTTGCTTTTGTGCAGTCACTCCCTTCACAGGGGTCAGTCCGCTGAAGGGGAGGTACCGCTTGTTTTTCCCGAATTCTTCTGCCAGGCGACTCTTGCCGATGCGACGTCTGCCTTTGATGACGGCTAAACACGCCTTCTTTCTTTTCATCAGGCCTTCGAGATCGTTGAGCTCTTGCCTTCTTGCGATGAAGCGCGGTTGTTTTTCTTTCATAGAGAATCTGTATAGCACGGCCCAAACAGAGAAGTCAAGGCATGTTGCACCAAATCTGCATTTGCACATTTGGTGCAACATGCCATTTCTGCAATTATTTGCTAATAAGCAGTTTAGATGTTTTGTGTTGCGCGCTGCGAACCAGCTCTCTCAGGATTTCCAGGCCTAGCCTGATTTTTTACAAGACTTCAAGCATTGCCGTTCCTACAATGAATTCATGACTTTATTCGGCCAGCTTTTTTCAGAGCAGCAGCGAATTCTCAACCACTTCTTTCAGACGCTCGACATGGAAGCGGTCCAGCGAGTGTTCAACATTCTTTTGCGCTGCGAGGGGGCAATTGTCCTTTCGGGAGTGGGCAAAAGCGGGCTCATCGCTCAGAAAATTGCAGCGACGTTGACGTCCACGGGGACCCGCTCGCACTTTCTTGCTCCTTTGAATGCGTTGCACGGCGATCTGGGAGCGCTTGGGCCCTCGGATCTTTTTTTGGCGCTGAGCAAGAGCGGGGAGTCGCAGGAGTTGCTCGACATCTTGCCCTACATCGAGAAGAAAGGAGCACGTACACTTGCGGTGGTGTCGAAATGGCCCTCGCGCCTTTCTGTGGCGGCTCAAGACGCGATCTATTTGCCCCTGCTTCGCGAACTTTGCCCCTACGATCTGGTGCCGACGACGTCTGCGACTGTGCAGCTGCTTTTTGGCGACGCGCTGGCCATTGCGTTGATGCAGGCGAAGGGGTTTTCAACCGACGCGTTTGCTCTCAATCATCCTGCAGGTTTGCTCGGCAAAAAGCTGAATCTTCGCGTGGCGGATTTAATGCGCCGTGGAAATGCGATCCCGATTTGTCGTCCCACGGACAAATTGCTCGATGTTCTCCCCGAGCTCAGCTCGAAGCGGTGCGGGTGTTTGCTTGTCGTTGAGAATGGGGAGCTGCAGGGCATTTTTACGGATGGCGATTTGCGCCGCTGCATCGAGCTTCGCGGGGCAAACGCATTTCAAGCGACGATCTCCGAGATCATGACCCGAACGCCGAGAGCGACGACAGCAGATCGGTTGGCGCTCGACGCCCTTCGGCAGATGGAAGAGCATCCACAGATCAAGATCACAGCGCTCCCTGTGCTCGAATCAGATTCGCTGCGAGTCGTAGGGCTGCTCCAGCTCCACGATCTGTTGCAAGCGGGCTTGTACTGACGCGTTGAAGAAGGGGAAGAAGAGATCGGCTTTGTGCGCTCTGGACGTTTGCAAAAATTGAGCGAGCCGAAACGTGGGATCGAGCACGGTCCAGCGCTTGCTATCTCCTTGACGCAGACGCATTGAAAGGCCATCCTGAAAGTCGACCCGTTGGATTGCGCGTAAGGCAAGTCGAAGTGTCGGCTTGGTTGCAATGGTGTACACCAGCGCATCGCCGTCGAGCACGAGCGTATCCGGTGTTTGGTGGTGGCGACGCACCTGCAGATACGTCAGGATGGTGCGCCGCAGGGCGTACGCTAAAGCGGGAGAGGCGAAAAGCGCAACAAGGGGCGAAAGGAGCCAAATCCACACGCCCGCCAACATAATTCCCAGCGAAGTTGCTGCACTCACTGTGAATTGCTGACGCATCTCTTCTGCAGAAACTTTTGTTTCAAACGCGATTTCCATTGCGGTTTTATTCTACCACGCAAGACAATTACAGATGATGAGTGAATCTGTTGCAAGCATCCTGATTGTCCTCGTTTTTCTGCTCGGTTATTTTGCCATTGCTGCAGAAGCCAAGATCAAAATCAACAAGACCTCCGCTGCACTTCTCATGGCGGTCATCACGTGGATGTTGGCTTTTTTAATCCGCGGCCACTCTCCGATGGAAGATGTCTCCGTTTTAGGCGATCACTTAAGCGAAGTGAGCCAAATCATCTTTTTCCTCCTGGGCGCTATGGCGCTCGTCGAGCTCATCGATGCGCACCGAGGCTTTAAAATCGTGACCGATCTGATCCGCACCTCGTCCAAGCGGCGTCTTCTTTGGGTGTTGGGATTTGTGACGTTTTTTCTCTCTGCAGTGCTGGACAACTTGACGACGACCATCGTGATGGTCTCGCTGCTTCGCAAGCTCGTTACAGACAGAGAAGATCGTCTTCTTCTCGGTTCGATCATTGTGATTGCAGCAAACGCGGGAGGCGCTTGGACGCCCATTGGCGATGTAACCACGACGATGCTGTGGATCAATGGCAACATCACCACATTGGGGATCATGAAATCGCTCTTTTTGCCAAGCGTCGCATCGCTCGTCGCGAGTTTGGTTTTGGTGAGCAAACGATTTCGCGGCCGCCATTCGCATCTTCCGGCTTCTAATCAAGAGTCAGCTCCGGGAGCCAAGTTGGTGTTTTATGGGGGAATCGGCGCGCTTGTTTTTGTTCCCATATTCAAAGGACTCACCGGTTTGCCGCCGTTTATGGGCATGTTGATGGGACTTGGGGCGCTTTGGTTTGCGACGGATCTTTTGCACCACAAACACCAAGAGCGCGCGGCGCTTCGGATGCCGCATATTTTAACGCGCATCGATGTTCCCAGCGTATTGTTTTTTCTGGGCATCTTGCTTTGCATCGGTGCACTCGATTCCGTTGGACTTCTCAAAGGGCTTGCTGTTTGGATCAATCAATACGTTCAGAACACAACCGTGATCGCTTCTATTTTCGGGGTCATTTCAGCCGTGATCGATAACGTTCCGCTTGTCGCCGCAGGGATGGGCATGTTTGATCTTGCGACCTATCCCGTGGATTCACCTCTTTGGCAATCGCTCGCATATTGCGCAGGCACAGGGGGCAGCATGCTCATCATTGGGTCGGCTGCTGGCGTTGCATTCATGGGAATGGAGAAAGTCGATTTTCTCTGGTACTGCAAGAAAATCAGCTTCGTTGCCATCGTTGGGTACTTTGCCGGAATCGCGATGTATGTGGTTCAACAACTGGTGTTCTAAATGACAGCAGCTTGGAACCCTTCCAGCTGGGCTCAGCGCCTGCCAGTCATCATCTTCGCAACAGTTGCCGTGGCGATCTGCATTTACATGGGCCTCTATCAATGGGGATTCATCGAGCGCGTTTGGGATCCCGTATTTGGGAAACAAACCCAGCAGGTTCTCCGCTCGGAGGTGTCGCATGTGTTGTATCGCTGGGGACGGATGCCCGACGCGATTCTCGGTGCGATTGCTTATTTGTCTGATGTGATCTTCGCTATCGGCGGCTCAACGCGCCGCTGGTACGATCGGCCGTGGCTCGTCATGTTGTTTGCGCTGGACGTCATCCCTCTTGGCCTGGTGAGCGCGATTCTCGTTTGCTTACAGGGCGCAGTGGTCGGCTCGTGGTGCTTTTTATGCTTAATCACTGCTGTGATTTCACTCACGCTCGTTGTGTTGGCCTACAACGAATTTGCGGCCTGTCTTGAATTCCTTTGGAAGGTGTGGAAAAAAGAGCGCAGTAAGAAGCTTCTTTGGCACACATTTTGGGGAAGAGGCTCGAGGGTTGCCGCAGATGTGGCACGCGAAATGGAGGCGCAGCATGTGGGCAAGAATCTCTGAAATCGCCATCGGCGCATGGCTGATGGGGAGCGGCGTTGCTCTATTTCCCGGCATGGAAACGGAGAATTGGGTGTACGGGGGCGTTGCCGCAGCGCTTGGGGGCTTGTCGTTTCACAAGCGATGCAGGAGAGCGTATTTAGGCACTGTGCTCGTGGGAGTCTGGCTGATGGTTGGGGCGTATCGCTCGTATCCAGAGGTAGCGTCTCCTGCAGAGCAAAACGAAATGATTTGCGGGACGGTGTTGTGGTTGCTCGCGCTGGTGCCGAGTGGATCTACGCGCTCGCCGAAGAGTTGGGAGCAGTTTTTGGAGTGAGTGCAAAAGAAAAAGGCCCCAGATTTCTGGGGCCTTGTGGAGAATAGAAGAGAGCAAAAGACAGCTTAGATGTCGAGTTGCAATCTGAGAGAGAATCCGTTCAGGGTCAGGTTGCCACGGCTTACGACATCGTTGGCGTAGGCTGCAGTGCCGCTGTAGAATTTTCTCATGTTGAGTTGGTCGAACCATTCGATGAACTCGTAGGCAGCTCTCATCGACACGCGGTATCTGTTGCTGTCGAACGACTGGTTCCAGCCAAGACCGAGCGCCATTTCCATGTTGGGCACGTTTTGGTAGAACTGTCGGCTAGCAGTCATGCCGTCCGTAGCATTGGATGAAGGATCTAGGTTCTGTTCAACATCGAATTTCCCGAAGATCATCGAGCCAGATACATTCGCGAACAGGCACCAGCCTTTGCCAATGATCCAGTCGGTGTCAAAGCCTGCTCGTGCGCCAAAGCCCCAGAAGTCGTTATCCCCATGGTGAATTGGGTTAGTGACTGTGGTGCTGTTTTGTGTCACTGAAGAGCCGTAGCGAACGGAGAAGTGCTGATCGATCCACGCAGCGCGAACGCCGAAGTGTGGAGCGCATACGAAATAGCGGCTCACGTTGTAGGGTTTGCCCAATTGAGCATCCAATACGTTGTAAGAAGCTTTCCAGACAGCGCCTGTTGAAATTGTGGACGTTGTTGGTGTTGTGCCAGAGCCGAGCATCCAGAGAGGGATTAGACCAGAGCCCGAGCTCGTTGCATTGGCGAGTTTGTAATTGGTGATGTTAACCCATGTCCAATTGAAATCGACATTCCATGCATCGTGGTTCATGTATGTGCCCACGCCAAAACGCATGCCAGGATTGTAATCCCAGTCGCTGTGAGTTGAGTCAAAGCCAATGAATTCGCCATTGGTTAAAGGAGCTGCGGCACTCGCAGATGCACCCGCGCTCGAATCGCGAATCGCAAATTCCATTCCGTCTTGTTTTGCTTGGAAAGCAAGACCGTCGACGTGAACGTAGAAGTCTCTTGGGCAGGCGATGCCTAAGTCCATTGGGTAATTGAAGGCGAATGGGCCAGCTTTTGGCTCATCGCAGCAAGGCTCGGGCGACTTGTCGCACGGTCCTTTTGGAAGGGCATAAGCGCTGCTTGTCGCAGCCACTGCAAACATTACTGCTGCAACTGCCCTGCTGAGGGAAGGTTTCCATTGAAACTGCATATTTATCTCCGTGTAGTGTTCAGAGTCTCGGTTTCCCTGAGCAGGGCCAGAGCTCTTGAAGTTTTTTTCCACTTCAACGCCACCATATTTATTTAAGTCACTTATTGGCAATAAAAATTTTGCTGCACAGTTGATTCAAGGAGTGGATGCATTCGAGAAAACGATTTATTTTGGACTTAAGTCGTTGTCTTTTGTGCTGTTGTAAATGATCTGCAGAGAACGGCCTTGCAGTATTTCGGAGATTTTTTGTATATTCGACCTTTCCTTTTCACCGGAAGTTTTGGGGAAAAGCGAAACACGATTCGCTAAGACGAATCGAATCTGTTTTGACAGTGGAAAAAGAGAAGAGTGCGGGACAACAGATGTTCCGTTAATTTTTTTTATAATGAATTGAGAATTTGATCTTGGTTCAGATCGAATGCTGACGGCGTGGATGAGGCATGCAAGTCGCACGATATGGGGGCAACTCCATATAGTGGCGCAAGGGTTAGTAATACATAGATAATCTACCTCCGACTCGGGAATAACGGCTGGAAACGGCCGCTAATGCCGGATGAGGTGGTGTGAGGCATCTTACATTTATCAATGCGGGGGACCGAAAGACCTCGTGGTTGGAGAAGAGTCTATGGGATATCAGCTAGTTGGTGGGGTAAAGGCTTACCAAGGCTAAGACGTCTAGGCGGATTGAGAGATTGACCGCCAACACTGGGACTG
>CAYGHT010000003.1:0-32533 GCA_964349755.1 uncultured bacterium | reverse complement strand
TGTGTTCTCTGTGGTTCAAAAACTTGTGCTCAGAGCCCCCCACCTGAATAGTTACAGTTTCTCATGACCAGGGTTTACCACAGAGGGCTATAGAGCACACAGAGAAAAGAGGGCAAACACGCGCGTTTCGCACCTCTGTGCCCTCTATGGTGGTCGCTTTTTATTTCTAGCAAAAGAAATGCGCCTTGCGCGACACTTCTGGCCAGCAGATTTCAGGCAGGGAATTGAAGGCAGTCGTCCAAAAAATATTTGGCATTTATCCAGGAGAAGCCTCCCAGGCGATGCGCTTTGTCCGGATGGCTTGTCTCTGGGCGTTCGGGAGCTCGTGTCTCGACACGCTCTCCGATGCCTTTTTTCTCGAAAACATCGGCGCGCCCCTCCTTCCCCGCACCTACCTCGCCATTGCGCTGGGCATGATCGTCGTTTCCTCGCTGGTCCTCTATGCCCTTAAATCGCTCAGTCCCTACCGCATTCTCACGATCGCGATGGGCTTTGGAATCGCTTTTTGTGCGCTCTCGGCGCTCCTGATGAGCGGCTCCCCTCCCGATTGGTTTTGGTACGCCCTAAAAACGGGCGCGCGGATGTTTTTTTGCGTGATGATCGCAGTGAGTTGGACGTTCATCGACCAATACCACGACCTCCAAGACGCCAAGCGGGTCTATTCGCTCTATAGCGCAGCCTATTTTTTCGGCACGATTTTATCCGGCTCTGCCATCAGTTTATGCTTAGATGCAATCGGAGCGCCCGGCCTTCTTTTCTTTGGGGCGGCCTCCATCTTCGCAAGCCTGCTCGAAGCGCGCAAAATCGCTTTCCAAGCAAGCCCCGTGCACGACGACAGCGTCGAGGGGGTCTTTTCGGGAAGTCGCGATTCGTTCTCTTCTGTGGTCTCGCTCATTTTGCGCTCGCGCTTTGCCATCTCCCTCCTATTGCTCAGCTTGTTTACTCAGCTCCTCATCACCGTCACCGAATTCAATTACATGCAAAGTTTCGCCGTGCATGAAAAAGGGCACATCGCCGAATTTTTAGGCACCTGCCGCGCGTGGATTTCCCTTTGCAACATTGTCATCGGCCTCTTCGTATACAGCAGATTCGTTCGCCGCACCGGCCTACAAAACGTCATCCTCGTGACCCCGTTGTTTTTCGGCGCACTCTATGCAGGATGGATTGGCTTTGATTCGATTCTTTTCGCTGTTTTAGGCCTCGTGGCAGTCGACGGAATTTTATTCACCATCGAAGACAATTGCTTCAACTTACTCTCCAATGCAGTCCCCTCGAAGCTCAAATCGAAGGTCCGCATCGTCAACGACTCGTTCTTTGAGCCCATTGGCATGCTCATCAGCTCGCTCCTGTTGCTCGCGATGCAAGCGGGAGCCAAGTGGCTCGGCCTTGGACTCACCGCATTCATTCTCCTCTTGACCTGGGTCATCCGCCAGGGCTACCCCCAAGCGATTTTAGCCAACTTAAAAGACAATGCCATCCATTTTGAGCTGAAATTTAAAACCTGGCTCAACACAACGGTTAAGCGCGAGCGCAAAGAGGCGTTGAGCGATCTGTTCAAGTCTTTGCAACTCGGCTCAGAAGAGAGCCAACTTTTGGCAATCGAAGGGCTCCTCGAGCTCGGAGATGCTGCAGTGATTCCTCAGATCGTACAAGCTGCAAACCGGATGGGAACCATCGCTAAAATTCAGGTACTTCGCTTGGCTGAAGCGAGCAGTTTCGCAAGCGATGCGGACATTGTCTCCATGATCGATGTGTGGATCAACACGTCTGTTTCGCCAGAGCTGACGAAATGGGCATCGCTCTATTTGGCCAAGCGCGGTTTCTTTCATCCAGAAGATCCGAATCAAGGTCTTGAGCACTCCGATTTACTGCTGCGCGGCGCGAGCATTCTAGCCCTTCGCACAAGTCCCGATCCCGAGAAGCACGGGGCCGCAAAACAAGCCCTTCAGCACATGCTCCAATCGACTCACATCGATGAAGTGAGCGTCGCGCTCGATTTATTGGATGCTCCTACATTGGCCACTCCGTTGCTCGGCGCCCCTTCAATCCTCGTGCAGCGCGCCGCGGCCCGCTGCATTGCGCGGACGGCAAGCGTAGAGCCCGCAATCGCCAACGCACTCTTCGCCGTTCTCCGAACCACAAAAGACAATCAGCTACGCCTCGCACTCCTCGAGGCCATCCAGCGCACAGCCCCTTTAAGCGCCATCCAAGACATCCTATTGCTGAGCATCCATTTCCGCCCCAACGAGCGAAGAAAAGCAGAAGACGTCATCTTAAGGTACGCTCAAGAAGCAGCGCCGCTGCTGCTCCAGATCACGAAAGATGTCGCATTCCCCGATCGAGCCCGCATCCTTGCAGGCAAAATTTTAGGAAGGCTCAACTTGAGCGAACTTCAAGCGCACCTCATCGACATTGTCGACATCGAAATCGAGCGCGCCTACTTCTATTTTTACTTCGGCCATACGATCCAGAAAAATTATCCACTCTACGATCTGGGGCTTCTCCAAAATGCGCTCCTCACCGGCTACAGTTCCGTCATCGACTTCATCATCCATTTGCTCGGCGCCGCCGGCTCGCTCGAGGATCCATCGCTCCTCGTGCGCGCGCTTCACAGCAAGAATGCGAAAATCCACTCCCATGCCATTGAAAGTCTGGAAAGAAGTTGTGATCCGCGCCTGTTTCGACTCATCGTGCCGCTCATCGACGATCTCCCTCCCCAAGAAAAAATGGCCGCGTGCCTCCGCTGGCAGGGCCATTTCCCCAAACTCACTCTGTTAGAATTGCTCGATCAACTCGAAGAATCCCCGACGCTCTTCGACAAAATCGTCGCGACGAGACTGAAAGCCGAACTCCAAATGCCAGGCTGGCGTCAACGCCTGCGCGAGAAAATGAAACGGGCAGAACCGGCCTTTCACCAATTTGCCACGGAGCTCCTCAAACCATGAAACCGTTTAGCCTCATCGAAAAAACCTTCTTCTTAAAAAGCTTGCGCCTCTTTGGAGAGCTCGACTTTGAACTTTTGCTGTCGCTCGCTGAAAAGCTGCAAGACGACGACTACGACGCAGGGGAAAAAATCTTTGGATGCGGACAAGTCGCCAATCGCATTTATTTAATCGCGCAAGGCACCGTCCAGATTTTCGATGAGCGTCTGTTGCCGATCGCCGAGCTCAACGCCTGCGAGTTCTTCGGCGACGAATCGCTATTCAACGACGCCCCGCGCAGCTACAGCACGTACGCCAAAACCGACGCCCTCCTCCTCACCCTCTCGCGCAGCCACCTGCTCTCCATCATCTCCGAGTGCCCCAGCGTCGCCATTTCTCTAATCCAAGCCTACGCAGGAGCTTTTCCCTGCCGCTTTTTACAAAACCGCTTTACTTCGATTTAGTTCATAGGGCAAACTGACCTATTCACAAGGATTTCACTCATGCGACGCTCGATTTGCTTTTCTGAACCAAACTACGCCGTAGCTGGTGTCATCGGCACCTGGAAATTCACCTACACCACCGCCACCAACCTCCCAAAAGGGACAAAGCTCCGCTTCGATTTTCAAAGTGGAAATCGACCGATCGATTGGCAAATCCCAACGGCCAATCCCAAATCCAAAGACAACCTGCTTTGGGGAGAACTTCCCGGTGGTAAAACGCTTTTGCCCACGGCTGCCCAATCGACCTTTGAGTTCACCCTGCCAATCGAAATCAAGCCCGGCGATCCCTTCATCATTCACTTAAAAAATAACCTCTGCCAAAAAATCGTCCAACGACGACGCGTATTTGCCCTTTCGATCGATCCCAAAGGCAAGGGCGATTACAAAGAGCACGAAGCATTTCATCTCGATGTGCGCGGTGGCAAGCTCACCCATTTGCGCATTGTCGCCCCTTCGCTCGTCACCCGCAACAAACGGTTCGACGTCATCGTCCGCTTTGAAGATCAATTCGGCAACCTCACCTCGAACGCCCCTGAAGGGACACTCATCGATTTAAGCTATGAACATCTGCGAGAGAACCTCAATTGGAAACTCTTCGTCCCAGAGACCGGATTCATCGCCTTGCCCAACCTCTATTTCAACGAGCCCGGCATCTACAAAATTCAACTGCGCAATCAAAAAAGCGGCGAAATCTTCCTCTCTCCTCCCATCAAATGCTTGAGCGATGGCCCCTTGAGTCTATTTTGGGGTACCTTTCATGGAGAATCCGACCGCTTTGACGCATCCGAGAACATCGAAGCCTACTTGCGCTACATGCGCGATGACGCCGCCCTTCAGTTCATCGCGACCTCGTGCTTTGAAGCAGACGATGAGACCTCCAACGAACAATGGAAACAAATCACTGCCCAGATCGCAGAATTCAACGAAGACGACCGTTTCGTCGCCTTCTTAGGCTTTCAGTGGTGGGGCGAGAGCGGCGAAGAGGGAATCCGTCAATTTGTATACACCAAAGATGCAAAGCCGCTGCTCCGGCGCAAAGACACAAAAAGCAATTCGCTGAAAAAAATCTACAAGACGAATAACCCCAAAGAAATGCTCGCAATCCCGACCTTTTCCATGGGAAAAACCACTTGCTATAACTTTGAGGATTTCAACCCAGAATTCGAGCGCATTGCCGAAATTTACAATGCGTGGGGCTCTTCAGAATGCACCGCCAAAGAAAAAAACTTGCGCCCCATTTCCGGCAGTGGAAAAGAAACCATCAATGAATCTGCAGAAGGCTCGCTCGTGAAAGCGCTCAACCAAGGACACCGCTTCGGATTCACCGCCGGCGGCTACGACGATCGAGGCCCCTACAGTAAGCTCTTTGAAACAAATCAGACTCAATACACAGCCGGTCTCACCGCCATCTTAGCCAAAGAACACAGCCGAGCCTCGCTCATCGAAGCCCTCCAAGCCCGCTCTTGCTTTGCCACCACCGGAGAGCGAATCATTTTAGGACTCCACATCGCAACCTCTGGCATGGGCGCTGAGCTCGACACCAAAAGCCGCCCCGGCCTCGAGTTCAATCGCCACATCACCGGCTACGCCATCGGCACCAAGCCGCTGCGCGAAGCCATCTTGCTGCGCAACGGCAAAGTATTCCGCACCCTCGAGCTCGCAGGCGACCGCGTCGAATTCGCCATCGACGACATGGACCAAATCGGAACCGTCGCCATCCCCGCCAAGGGCGAGCGCTGCCCGTTCATCTATTATTACCTACGCGTCGTACAAGCCGACGGCCACATCGCCTGGAGCTCACCCATTTGGATCGACGTCACGTCGAAAGCGTCTGGGCCTCTGGTGACGGCGAAGAAGGGGCGTGGGAAGTAGGGAGATGGCGACGAGAAGGTGATACGAAAGGGCTCCGAACGTGGTCCGGCGCATGTGGACTTAAGTAAAGAAGCACGCAAAATGGGTCCCGCTCAAAGGCCGCGCGACCGATCTGTTCCCATCCATCTTCCTCTCCTTCGTGGAAGGAAATCTCCTTTCCGAGATTGCGGTAAAACCCCCCGTCTTCTTCCTTGCCCTTTCCGATGTACTGTGCCCGGAGTTGGCCAGAAGAAAGCCCTGCACGAAGTGCAGGCACGAAAAGCAAGATGTGGCGCTCAATTTTTACTCCCGTTTCCTCTTCCACCGCTTCACGAAAGGCTTTCACACAAATGGCTGTGTGATTTGAATCCAATCTACGGACTATTTTGTCCTTAATGGAATTGGCTAATCGCTCGAAAAATCCCCACTCTGAGGCTTGCCATCGCGTCTCTGTTAAGTACAAGAATATGGACAACGGCTCTCGATCAAATATAGCATTGCCTCGCTCCACATTATTGCTTCGACTTATAGCGCGAAAAATCTCCTTTTTCCGCTCCGCGCTGAAATATGTATCGATGTTTTCCCTCAACCATTTAACAAATGACTGAGTTCTTAATGTTGTGAAGTCGTTAAATAATTCGTCTGGAATCTGTCGAAGCACATAAGGCTTCTTGAGTCCAGCAGGAATCTCCGATTCCATCTTCTCGCCGCGCACCCAAGCAAAAAACCTGAGGACATAGTACTTGATCGCCAACGCTGTGCGCTCAAAGAACCCAGACCCTAATTCTGGGAGAGGCTCTATCTTGCGTTTGATGTCGGGAGTTGGCGTCGGCTGTGACTGATCAGGACGCGAATGAGGCAACGGGATGAGTGGCGTCCCACCGCTAACAGCAGCCAGCTCTCCTAATAAATTCCGTTCAAGAGGCGGCCTTTCATTCGACGAAGGCGTCGGACGTGGCTCATACTCAGAGCATCTGTGTTTCTGATCGATTCCACTCGTCATAGGGCCTCCGAGTATACCACACACACCATTTTCTAAAAACTCGGCTCGTATGGCATGCTCACCCTCACAATGCCACTACCCAACGACCTCATCCTCGGCTCCCAATCCCCTCGCCGCCGGGAGATTCTCTCCTTCTTTGGGCTTCCCTTTCGTGTGATTCGTCCAGATGTCGATGAGGAATCGGTCCCTTTTTCGGGTGATCCGGCGGCCTATGCGATCGAGGTTGCGCGCCGCAAGGCGCTGCATCTTAAAGCACAATACCCTTCTTCTACCATTTTGACTGCGGATACTGTGGTGCATAGACAAGGCCAGCTGTTCATGAAGCCGGGAACGGCCGAGGAGGCTCATGCCATGCTTCGCGCTCTTGCGGGTGTTGAGCACCAGGTGTTTACTGGCGTGGTCGTCGCGGGGCCCTCTGGACTTAAAGGAGAGGCCGAAGAGACGCGGGTCCACTTTTGCGAGCTGACGGATGGGGAAATCGCCAAGTACGCCGCAGCCTTCCATCCGTTTGACAAAGCGGGCGGGTACGCCATCCAGCAAGCAGGAGCACTCATTGTCAAAAGAATCGAAGGGTGTTATTACAACGTCATGGGGTTGCCGCTTCAAACGACTAGGCGCCTCTTAAAACAAGTTGCGGGGCTCGATTTATGGGACTTCTTTCGCTCAGCATTGGTGTAGCGCTCCTCGCGGCGCCCTTGCAAGATTTACGCCTTCAAAGCCTGTTTCTCATGCAGCAACAGAAAGTCGAAGAATCCATTCGGCGCTACAAAGAATACACGGCTGCCGCGGGGCGTCACGATTTTGAGACGCTCCAGCAAATGGGGATGAGTCTTTTGCAAAAAGGGGCAAGCAGCGAAGAGCCCGACAGTTTTCTCATGACGCTCTTCGGCGCAGGGCTTTCCGGATCGATCGGAGCGCTCGATATTCTCGAGCTGGGGATCGAACATCCGGATCCCCAAACGCAACTCATGGCGCTCCATTTCATCTCTCAAATCGAAGACGATCGAACCAACGACATCTTGCACCGCGCCATGAGCTCCGATTTTCTCTCCACGCGGATGGAGGCCGCCTTTTATTTGGCCCAGCGCAAACACCCCCACGCAGTCGGTCAAATCGAAGGGCTCATGTTCCGCTTACCCCCTCAATTCAAACCCTTCTTTCCCTCTCTATTTGCTCTGATTGGAACGAACGAAGCAACCCAAACACTGCGCAGATTGAGCGAGGATCCCGAGCCACAGGTGCGCATCGAATCGATCATCCAAGTGGCAAAGCTCGGCCGTGACGACTTTCTCCCCGCCTTTCGCAAACGGCTCACCCACTCCCATGTCGCCGAACTCGAAGCCGTCATCTTCGCAATGGGCGCGCTCAAAGACAGCCACTCCATTCCCAAACTCAAACGACATGTGAGCGCCTCCACAGACACCGTGCGACTCGCTGCAGCGCTTGCTCTCCTCCATCTCGGCGACAGAAGCGCTGTGACGCTCATCGAACAGCTCGCCCAGAAATCCAACCTCTTTGCCATCGCTGCGCTCGGCGCCGTGAGTGGCTCAGAAGAGCTCCTCGCTCAATTAAGCACCTCTGCCGATCTCCAGGTCCGCCTCAACGCAGGCGTTGCCCTTCTGCAGCGGCGCGACCCCAGAGCCTCCGTGGTCATCGCCGAAATCCTGGTCCAAGATTTGCGGGACGTCGCATTCCAACCCCTCGCATCGGTCGGCCGCACCTTGAGTGCACTCAAAGCAGTCCCCTCCGCACAACTCCACGCAAACGACCCCTCGATCGATCTTTCTTATTCCGTCGCCATTCGAGAGCACATCCTGCGCGAATCGCTCCATCTACCCGAAGAGAGTTTTCTACACTTAGCGCGGCTCCTTTTCAAACGGCAACAGAGCGATCTCATCCCGTGTCTCATCGCTCTGCTTGAAAATTTACAGACCGACGGCGCCAAAGCCATTTTACGCGAAGGGACAACGATGCAGACCAATCCCCTCATCCGGAGCTATTGCCATCTCGCCCTCTACCGAATGAAAGAGAAGGGCCCCCACGAAGACTACGTGCGCCGCTGGGTCCTACAACAAAAACAAGCCGAGCTCATCCGCTTCCGCCCCCTCCTCCCCTGGAAATACCGCCTCGAACAAACCGACTATAGCCTGACCCCCGAAGAGACCTCAAAGCTCTTGATCGACTCCGTCCTCGCCATCGCCTCGCGCCGAGACGAGCGAAGCATCAACTTCCTACTCGACACCATCTGCCAAGGCAACCCCGTCAACCGCTATCCCCTCATGGGACTGCTCATGAAAGCCACTGAATAAAAATTATTTTAGTAACAGCACAATCGTAAGTAATGTATAATTTAATAATAACAGCAGGATAAATCATGGAAATTAACGAAATTACATCTAGAACAATTACAAACGTTCCTCAATCTGCGATCGTGCAACCCGCTGCAATCGCAGGAGAAGAGCCCTCAAGCAAAGAAAGCCGAAGAACCGCAGCCAGGCGCATCAAATGGGTCCTCCCCGTCCAACCACCAAGGCTCATGGCGCTTCCCCCATTTCCACAAACCGCGCGCGAACTCAACGCCATCCTCAGCGATCCCCAACTCTTTGCCACGCTTGGGCAGGCTGAAGCAATCCAGAGCGTAACCCGAACCGAGCACGGATATGTGATCGCGACGAAAAATTACTCCGTCCCTGTCGACGTCGTCTATACGCCCTCACCGAATCATCGGATGGGACCTGTTCACTTCAACCTCGAGTTTGGAAATCGAACCCCTTCGCAAAGCACGCCCAACAGCGTGAGCGAGCCCAGCGCAGGCGCCCTCCCCCCACTCGCACAAAGCATCCGCGAACTGAGCGCTCTCTTGAACGACCGCCGTCTATTCGAAAAGCTCGGAAGCGCAGCCCTTCTCGAGCGCATTGAAAAGACAAACAGCGGCTATTTGCTCACGACAGCCAAGAACACACTCGCAGTCGACATCGTGTATTTCCACACAGACGACGGAGTCGGACCTGTGCAGTTCGAGCTTGTGTTTGGAAATGCGGTGGGGCGCGGAGTGGAGAATACACTCTAGGCTCTTGCCGGAAGTTACAAACCGAGAATGCGATAGCTGGAACCCAAGGCGCAGGTTGATGAATCGTACCACTCTATGGTACCATTCCATTGCGATGATGAAATACAAGGGATATATCGGACACGTCGAATACGATGATGAAGCGAAGATTTTTCATGGCGAGGTCCTGGCTTTAAGCGACATCATCACATTTCAAGGGAAGAGCGTCGAGGAACTCGAAGAAGCATTTAGAGACTCGGTCGATGATTATCTTGCTTGGTGTAAGAAAAGAGGCGAAAAACCAGAAAAAACATTTTCTGGCATTTTCAATCTCAGGATTTCGCCTGAATTACATGCTAAACTCGCTTTCCAAGCGAAAACAATCGGCATGAGCCTAAATTCTTATGTAACCGAAAAACTCCGTTTTTCAGTTACATAAGCCAGCAGTTGCAGGCCAAACGCTCCCTGCACTATGCTCATAGACCCATGCGTTTCTGCCTCTGCCTTCTCCCCTTCGCGCTGTTCGCTGCCACAAACGATCAGCCCATTCCCTTCTCCGTAGACTTGCGCAATCCCACTTACAAAAATGGGATTCTCTACACCACGGAGGGCGGGGTTGTGCGGGGGCAAGACCTTCGGATCCAAGCGCGCACACTTCAGTACATACGCAAAGACGGCGTGCATCGGATTGAGGCGGAAGGCGACATCCTCGTTCAGTATAAAGGCAAAGCGTATGTGGGAAGCGAGCTGGAGTACGATTTCGATTCAAAGCGGGGCGTTGTGTATGACGGCAAGACGTTTTCCTCGCTGTGGTACATCGGGGGGAGTAAGATCACGATCCATGCGGACGGGAGCTACAAAGTCGAGGACGCCTCAATCACAACGTGTGAAAATGTCAATAGTTCATGGGATTTGCACGCAAGCTCTGTGGACATTTTGAGCAACGATTTGCTCGAGGCAAAACATGTTCGGTTTCGCCTCTTTCACATTCCGACGTTCTGGCTCCCCTCGTTCAAGCTCAACTTGAAGAAATTCAAAGAGCCCGTTTTTCGCTATTCGATCGATTGGGATAAAGGCATGGGCCCTCGCGCCATGGCGCGCTATCAGCTTTATTCATGGCAAGATTTTGCCATGTACGGAAGAGTTGAGTACCGCTGGAAGACGGGTTGGGGCGGCGCGTTTGAAACCGAATACTTCCCCACCGCATATAAAACGACCTTTGTCACGCGAAGCTACCTCGGCACCGATCGATTGGAAACAGCGACCAATAAGCAGCGCCGCTACCGGCTCCAAGGAGCCTTCCATTCGACAAGCGAGAGCGAGCAGACGACGGGATCGGTCACGTGGGATAAATACAGCGATGTGCGCATGCCGTCCGATTTTAAGAGCGACGATTTTGAGGTCAATCCAGCGAAAATCACGCGCGCAGCTGTGCGCCATCAAGCGTCCAATTTCATCGGAGCGGCTGAAGCGCGTCCTCGAGTCAACGGATTTGAGTCGATCAAGCAAGACTTGCCGAGCCTCTTCTTTGCTCCAAAACCAATGACCTTAGGACGCTCTGGCATTTTGTCGTCTAGCTGGCTGAAAGCCTCCTATGTCGATTTCAAGTACTCAGATCAGCTGGCCATGAACTTGGAGAGCTTTGCATCGGGGCGTTTCGAAGCGAGACAAAGTTTTTCCAGAACATTTCGGTTGGGCGCTGCGACCTTAACGCCCTTCATCGGTGCCCTTGGGATCGCCTACACCAACTCGCCCTCCTCACAGGCAAAGTGGCTTGGCATCGCATCCTATGGAGCTCGCGTTCAGGCAAAAGCCATTCGCGTTTGGGAGCGCTACAAGCACATCGTAGAGCCGTATTTCGAATACAGGGGGGCGAGCGCGCCGAGCGTAGCGCCAGATGCCCACTACATTTTCTCAATCCAAGACGGCGTGAACCGGATCAATCAATTCCAAGCAGGCATCCGCAATCTGCTCTTTTCGCAAAAACGGCCAGGGCAAGCCCCCTCTTTTAGCGCCGATCTCTTTGCCAACGCATTCACCGCCGATCCCACAATCCCCCGTCTCATCCCCAAACTCTATCTAGATCTCGCCTGGCGATTGCCGTCTCTGCATGTGACCTGGAGAAATGCCTGGAATTTTTGGCACCAAACGCTCGATTACTCCAATGCACGCGTGCAATGGACCCTCAATGAAAATGCAGCTTTTTCCGTCGAAGGGCGTTTCCGCTCCCGCTTCGATTGGCGAAAAGCCGACCACGACAACTTCATCCTCGACTGCACCCGCCAAGAATCCGAGCTCCTCTTGTCTCCCCTCTCCGACCGAAGAATCACCCTGCTCCTTAACCTATTTGTGCGCTTCAATCCATTCTGGGAATGCCAAGTGCAATCGCACCACGGATTCTACCGACTGAACGAGACGCCCTACAACGAAGTGAAAGTGGATTTATTCACCTGGATCAGCTCCGCAATCAAGCTGCGCTTGTCTTATAGCCACACAGACCGAGACGACCGTGTGACCGCAGGGATCTCGCTCGTTAAAAAGTAGTAGCTGGCCAGCAGCTATGCAAAAAAATAATTTGTGGCGTATTCTGTTGAGAAACATTGAAAGACCCATGCTGCATAGAACGAACGACATTAAACAAGAACTGAGTTATCTCTATGTGCATGCGTTGGCGACTAAGCTGGGATACTCGTTTGAGCGAACTCAAATAGATCGGGATAGCGTGGATGCGACAGTGTGCGCGCAAGGTCGCGTTCTCGGATCAAAGGCCATCATCCACTCTCCCAAAATTGACTTGCAGCTCAAAGCAACCAGCACAGAGTTTGATGAGGATCCCATGCCGTTTCGGCTATCCATGAAGAACTATGATGATTTACGCGTTGTCACGATGGTGCCAAAAATGTTAGTAATCCTTGTGTTGCCAATGGACGAAAATCTCTGGATAAGGTGGAGCGAAGCTGAGCTTGCTCTCAAGGGAAAAGCATATTGGATGAGTTTACGAGGAAAAAGTTTTGTGCCTAATTCAACCAGTGTAACGATCCATATCCCGCACGAAAATCGATTGACGGATTCGTCATTCAGAGAGTGGATGATTGCAGGCGCAAATCAAGAGGAGATCGCCTATGCAGCTTGCTGAACTCGAGACAATGGGGCTCTTTTCAGAGCAAGTGATTGATTATCTCAGGCAACGCGGGTGGAGCCGAATCGAGCCTGGCCTGCCCAAGATTGCTATTTTGCGCAAAAACTTTCTCTATCAAGAGGAAGAAATTGTGTTGCCTATCGACCGGAGTTTTGGCGATTACCAACGGAGGATCTATGACGCAATTCAATTTCTATCACGCCACGAGGATCGCGAGCCGTCTGAAATTATCGAAGACTTGCTGAACCTTGAGCATGATGTGTTGCGCGTGCGCATTACAGGTGATCAGATTGGCAATGGATGGATGTCCTACTTCGATAAGCGAAGCGTCGAAGAAGGTTTACGCAAAGTCCTCGTCGCTTCTGCGCTCTTTGCAATCGATCCGAAACCTTATTACAAAAAGCTGCATCGCGCTCAGGCGGAGCAGTGGATGCGCGGCTGTCGAGCGGGAGCTCCAGAGACCGGGAGTTACGTAGTAAAAATCCAATTTCCCATGGACGAGGCTCAATCCATTCCAGAACAGAGCACAAAACACCCTTTTTCTCGAAAAGTCAGCGAGTGTCTCATGACCTCGCTCAATCAATTGGCCAGCTTCGTGGATCGACCCTCTACTAATTTGCCCGTCGCAGAGCTTGAACCACTGGCCTTCAGTGCAAACCTTTGCCTTGCGCTAGCAGAGATGAAGTCTAGCGTGGGGGCAATGCATTTCAATTTTGAGATGAATTGGTCGCAAACCGTCCCCTTAAACGGAAATATTCCCAGGGAAGTAGCCATTCGAGACACTCACTTCCCTTCCATTACCAAAATAGGCCAGCAACTGAAGCCGCCTGCAGAAATCACGCAAAGCCTCTTCATCGGCAAGGTGTTGTCTTTGTCCGGCGCTGAAAATGACGAAGGTTCTGTAGAAGGCGACGTACATTTAAGTCTTTTGGTAGACGAAGAATCGATCAAAGCCAGAGCTTCTTTGAACCCCATGCTCTACTCGATCGCATGCGATGCTCATAAAGAAAACCGCTACATTCGAGTCTCTGGAATTCTTCGCGAGCAACCTCGTTGCTCTGAACTTAAGGAAGTCACATCGTTTGAAGCAGTTTCTTAAGCCGTTGAGTACTTCACCTTAATCTGCTTGAGGTGCGGCTCGATTTTCTTTCGCTCGTCTTTTGAGATCCGATCGATGATGAGCACGCCATTTAAGTGATCGTTTTCGTGCATCGTGACGCGCGCTCTAAAGTCGTCTAATAATTCTTCGATCCACTCGCCCTTTAAATTCTGGTAGCGCACGTGAATGGCTTTTGGCCGAACTACATCCACGTACAGACCGGGAAGCGAGAGGCACCCCTCTTGCATCGGAATTTTTTCTTCTGAGGGCTTGGACAAGACTGGATTGATGATCACCTCTGGAGGGCCCAGCATCGGCTTGCCGTCGGGGCCGACCACTTCGTTCCGAATGATGAAAAGACGGAGGAGCTTGCCGACTTGTGGGGCAGCGAGCCCGACACCATTTGAGGCGATCATCGTCTCAATCATGTCTTCTGCTAGCTGCACGATCTCTGGAGTGATGACATCGACGGGAAGGGCTCGGCGGCGGAGCATCTCATCGTCGTAGTAGTAAAGCGCTCGCTTCATGAGAAGCCCTAAAATCCCCTGGTTTCCTCTGTACTCGGCTCAGAGGCAGGTGCACTGGGCCTTCCCAATGCAGAGGTCCACAACGACAGCGCCAGGCAGGCCACTAAAAAGGCGCCGGACAAATAGGCGGTAAAGCGCTTGAGCACATCGGCGGTCGATGTCCCAAAGAGCGAATCGTTGCTGTCGCCACCGAAAGAGGCTCCGAGCCCAAGGCTCTTGGCTTCTTGGATGAGGATTGCGAAACAGAGCACGACTGCGCTGAAGAGAAATAAAAATAGGCAAATGTAGAATAAAGCGCTCATTTCTTTCCTTTCGGTGATTTTTTACAGTTCTTGGCGATGTGGGCAAGCATTTGAGGATCGAGTGAAGCGCCGCCGACTAAAACGCCATTGACTTCTTTGTTGGAGGCGATCTTGGCGACATTTTCTGGCTTGACGGAGCCGCCGTAAACGATCGGAATTTTTGCAGCGATCCGCTGACCAAAAAGCTCAGCTAAAGCCGCTCGCACCAGGGCGTGGGCCGATTCAATGAGTGCAGGCGTCGCAATCAGGCCTGTGCCAATGGCCCAGACAGGCTCATAGGCGACAATCAACTTCGACGCTTCCTCTTTTGGAACCGATTTCAAACACGCCTTCACTTGGTGCCCAATGACCGATTCAGTTTTGCCCGCTTTGTGCTCTTCTCTCGTCTCTCCAACACACACAATCGGCACCAGGCCGTCTTGAAGCGCGCGGATCACCTTGCGGTGGATGAATTCATCCGTTTCTCCAAACACGTGGCGCCGCTCCGAATGGCCGAGAATGACAAAGTCCGCGCCCGCCTCTTTCAGCATCAGCGCTGCGATTTCGCCCGTAAACGCCCCTTCGCGCGCGTCATTCATGTTCTGCGCTCCGATGAAAATGCCAGAGCCTTTAGCAGCCTTGGCTGCCGATGCGATGGACGTATAGGGAACCGCCAGAAAAAGAGTTGTGGATAGCCCCTCGACGAGGGGCAAAAGCGCTTCGATGTACGCTGCGGCCTCGCGGGCCGTCTTGTACATCTTCCAATTGGCAATGACGAGAAGATCTTTGGACATATCGCAAGGATACGAAAACACCCAACAAAATTGCTAGATTTTTATCGACATTTCAGAAAAACTCAGGAAGTTTTATGCAAATATTTAGCGTCTCAGAATTCACCTTTGCCCTCAAAGCGCTCCTTGAGCCGCCCTTTCGAGCCGTCTCGATCCGCGGTGAAATCAGCAACCTAAAACTCCAGAGCTCAGGTCATTACTACTTTAGCCTCAAAGACGCAGGGGCGCAGCTTTCCGCCGTGCTGTTCAAGGGGAGCGCCTCTAAATTGCTCCGGACCCCCAAAGAAGGCGATCAGGTCGTAGTTCTTGGAGAATTGAGCATCTACGCCCCACGGGGAAATTACCAACTCGTGGTGCGCGAGCTCCAGCTCGTGGGCGTCGGCGAGCTTCTTTTTAAGCTCCATCAGAAAAAAGAAGAGCTCAAAGCCAAGGGCTGGTTCGAAATCGCCCGCAAACGGCCTCTGCCCAAACTGCCAAAGAGAATTGGCGTCGTCACCAGCCCTACAGGGGCCGCCATCCAAGACATCCTCAACGTCCTCACCCGCCGCTTCCAAGGACTTCACGTCCTGCTCAACCCAGTCAAAGTGCAAGGAGAGGGCGCCGCCCAAGAAATTGCCATGGCCATTGACGAGTTCAACCGCTACCAGCTCGCCGATGTCCTGATCGTAGGCCGTGGAGGCGGTAGCATCGAAGATTTATGGGCGTTCAACGAAGAAATCGTCGCCAAAGCGATCTTCGAATCGAAAATCCCGGTCATTTCCGCAGTTGGCCATGAAACCGACACAACCATCGCCGACTGGGTCGCCGACGTCCGCGCCCCCACGCCGTCCGCCGCCGCAGAGATCGCCATTGCCGAAAAAACCAACCTCCTGAAATTTTTGGCCCAGGCCCAAAGCTACGCCGAACAAAAGTTGCACGCCCAAGTGCGCGCCATCAAAGAAAAGCTCCACTCGCTTCAAAAACACCCCCTCTTTTCCTCGCCCTACGCCCTACTCGCCTTGCCCATTCAAAAGCTAGATGATCTCCAACAAGACTTAAAGGAAGCCCTTCGAGCAGCTGGGCTAGAGCGAAAACGCAAACTCGACGCCCTGGCCAAACACATCTCGCTGCTCGAGCCCAGTGGAAAGGTGCGCGACTGGAAAGAGCGGCTCAACGTGTATCGCCAGCGAATCGCCACCGCCGCCCAAACCCCCATGCGCCAACGAAAAGACCGACTTCAGCGCATCAGCGAACATCTCCGCTCGCTCCACCCCAATCAGCTGCTGAAAAAAGGCTACGCAATTCTCTTCTCCGAAAACGGAGATTCGATTATTTTATCGTCGAGCGATGTGACGCCCAACCAAACAATCCGCGCTCTTTTGCACGACGGCAAAGTGAGCGCAACCGTCAACAAAGTAGAACAAACCCATGGCCCAAGAAACACTCTCTTTTGAGCAAGCCTTCGAGCGGCTCGAACAAATCTTAGAAAAAATGAACAGCGGCAAAATCTCGCTAGAAGATTCCTTAAAGCTGTTTGAAGAAGCAGAAGGATTGATCCGAACGTGTAACGGCCGACTCATCTCGTCCGAGCAGCGAATCGAAATGTTGATCAAGCAAAGAGGTCAAGTCGCGCTAGATGCAGACCAACGCCCCCGGACAGAGCCGTTCGGGAGAGCGAAGGGAGTGGGGGCGGGCGGGGCCGCCCCCAGTTTTTTGGTGCATGATGAGGGGTAGGAGGGTGTGATTGTGGGGTTTGGGGGCTTGGGTTAACAGTCGTCGTCTGAGTCAACATCGGTATTTTAGGACTCGGCGAAGGCCTTGTGCGCGTCCCCCGCGAGACCTTTCACAAGCTGAATGTACTCATCTGCAGTTTCATCCTCATATTTTTTGAATACCCTGTTGCGGTTTTCGCGAGGCGCGCATACGCTAGCGTAATTTTCGACAGTCTTAATGGCGCTGCTCTCGACAGGGCGCCGATCTTTCCTTACTGGTATGTACCCGATTGTTCGCATGTAGTGCAGAGCCATTGTGACATCTCCCGTCACCTCATCTAGCGAGTTTTTCGTCCCCAAGAGGGTGCTTAAAGAACACTCCTCATTCGTCAACTGATTCCTCATTTGTATAAGTACGTACTCTTGAGAATTCAGCAGCTGCGTCAGTTGGCGGTGGCAATAATACGTTCCCACACCAGCCAGCACGGTGAAGGCCAGCACTCCGATGATCGCAGCGAGCGGGGCGCCACCTGCAGCGACACCGATTGTCACCACTGCTCCCGCTCCAGTTAGGACCCCCGCATAAAATCGCTGAAGTTCTTTGCTTTTAACTGACTCAGTTATTGACGCTGCCATAATTCACCTTTGTTTGTTAATTTATTGTTTAATAACAAACATTATAGCAAATTATTTGCTTTAATTCAACAAGGTTATTGACTGCTTATACAGAGACACTTAGATGATCACCGCTGCTCGGCGCGCCCCCGGCGCGCTTCCACCAGCGCTCCGAGGCGCGATGTCGCAAGCACGCAGCTGGCGCCGATTGCCAGCGCAACGCCCCCGGCGATGGGGATGGTGGCGGCGACGCTGCCGCACAGCTGGATCAATCCGAGACTTAAGAAAGAGGCGCTTCCTCTGCCGATTCTGGCGCACATGCCGTCGATGACGAGCTTGCCTTGCATTTTCTCCAAGGGAGGGAGCAATACGAACGAGATTTCCTTGGAGGTGTCGAACAGGGTGAATTTGGCGGCGCGCACGAGGCAGAAGAAGAGAGAGCCTAGTGCGACGAGCAGGGGGAGATTTGTGGAGAAGCTGGGGTGCCAGAGGGCGAAGAAGAAGGCGCCTTCGGTGAGGAATAAACAGGCGGGGGTGACAAGCGAGGCGACGCTCCAGCGAAATTTTTTCAGGACGTAGGGGGTGATCACAAGCGCGCTCACGGCGGTCAGCGAGCCGTTCCACAGCGAGAGTTTGCCCATGAAATCGCAATAGATGCGGGGGTCGGGGTAGCGCTGCTTCAAAACGTCGAGGAAGACGATTTCGCCGAGGGCGTAGGCGATGTAGTCGGCGATGGTGAGCCAAGCGAGGAGCAGAAGATAGCGAGAGGACAGGCAAACGCGGATGCTCTCGAAGACGGAGAGGCGGGGCTCATTGCTGGATGTGGCAGCTTGCTGTGGAGTCGATTGAGCAGACAGCTGGCGCCACAGCTTGGCAAACAGCCAGGCAGTCAAGCCGCTGAGCAAAAATACAAAGCCGGTCATCAATCCAAGCGATACACTCCACGACTTGTTTGACAACGCGTCCGAGGTGCAAAGAGAGACGAGTGGACTTGCGAGCATGGTGCCGACACTGCCGCCGAGCATGAGCGGGGCGTAAAAGCGCTTGGCATTTTCGATGGCGATGTGTTGGTTGATGAGTCCCCAGAAGAGGACGGTGATGAGGGCGATTTTCCAAAGTTCGGCCATCACAAAAAAGAGCATGGAGCCGAGTTTTGCAGTGAGTCCACTTGCGTGTACAAGCCATGGATAAACGCCAAAGGTGAACACGACGAAAAAGGCGACAAAGATAAAGAGAGCGATGAAAAAGACGCGGGTGATCGAGAACCGATTGAGTAGCCACGTCAACCCAAACGTCATCAAGACAGCGCCGGGCATTGTGCCGCAAAGCTCAAACCATGGAATGGAGCCAGCGCCGCCGCCGAGATCGGCGACCGTGAGTGCATTGCGGGCGCTTCGCAAGATTGCGTAGCTCGTACTCAAACAACAGACGACACCCATCATGAGTAAAAAGAGGCGCCGCGTGTGTTTATCTGTAAACATAAGCTCGCGAGCTTAGCAGAAATCATCCATTTGTGACACAATGCAAAATGGAGCCATTCATGATCATTGCCCTTTTTCCCAACGAACAGAAGCAACACTCGTTTGATCTTGCGATTGACATCGCAAAATTTCTCGAGGCCCAAGGCGTCACGGTGGTGGCGGAAGAAGAGAAGGCAAAACACATTGGAGCCAAGCCGCTCCAGTCGGTCGATCCGAAAGAGATCCGGTTCTTGATTTCGATGGGTGGCGATGGGACGATCTTGCGTTTGATGCGCAGATACAGCCATTTGAACGCGCCGATTCTCGGAATCAATCTCGGCCATCTTGGATTCATGGCCGACGTGCCGGTGGCCGACATTTACCCGAGCTTGTCCGATTTGCTCGCGGGCGCCTACACCATCGATCAGCGGCTCATTTTAGAGGGAAGCCAAGGAAAAAAAACGGTGCTTGCGGTCAACGACATCGTGATCCACCGCTCGAGCAATTACAGCCTCGTTGAGCTGGCCATCCAAATCGACGGCGTCTACGTCAATACGTTTGTCGCAGACGGCGTCATCATCGCGACACCCAACGGCTCGACTGCCTATTCGCTCGCAGCGGGAGGCCCGATCTTAAGTCCACGCCTCGACGCTGTGGTGATCACGCCCATTTGCCCCCACACCATTTCCAATCGCCCCATTGTATTGACCGCCGACCATCGAATTGAGATCCAATACTTGAGTCATTACGATCCCGTGGAGGTCCGCTCAGATGGATTGGACGCATTTGCTTTAGCCAGCGAAGAGACCGTGCAGATCAAAAAATCGGACAAAGTCTTCAAGCTCGTCAATTTGCACCGCCACGAGTACTTCGCAACGCTCCGCAGCAAGCTCGGCTGGTCGGGAAAGCTGACATAAAAGAGTCGTTTCGTTAAAGTCGTTAGAATGATCTTTTTTAAGAAAAAAAAGCCTGAGGCCAAACCGGCTGCGAAGTCAAAGCCCGCTCCAAAATCAGCACCCACTCCACCAGCTCTAAAGCCCGCCCCTGTGCAAAAGGCGACGCACGAGCGGGTGTTGACTGCTGAAGGTTGGCAGCGACGCACCGCGGCGGCCAACCTCAAGAGAGCGAAAGGTTAAACTTTCAGTTGCGCCAATACTTCCTGTGCAAGCGCCCGATAATCTTGGGCCCCTTTGCACGCGCTGTCGTAGTGGGTGATCGGCTTGAGATGGAGCGGCGCTTCAGCCAAGCGGATATTTTCCCGAATGACCGCCTGATACATTTTCCCTTCAAAGCGACTTTTGAGCTGATCGAGCACTTCTTGCGAATGCTTGGTGCGGTAATCGACGCGGCAAGCTAAAATCCCCGCAATCTCTAGCGTTGGATTCAAGCGCTGTTTCACTAGATTGATCGTCTTTAAAAGCTGCACCAGGCCGTGAAGTGCCATGACATGCGCTTCAACAGGAATGAGCACTTCATCTGCAATGGTGAGCGCATTGAGCGATAAGATGCCGAGCGTCGGTGGGCAGTCGATGAGCAAGTAGTCGTAGGGCGTTTCGGTCATTTTATGAAACTTGTCCTTCAAGATGCTTTCCGCTGCCACTTCGTTGGCAAGCGCCTTTTCAACGCCAGCTAAGAGCGGAGATGAGGGCACCATGAAGAGCCGCTCGACGCCCGTCGCTTCAATGGCCGTCTCAAACTTCGCGTCTTGGGTGAGAAGATCGAAGAGCCCTTTGCCCTTCTCTTTAAACCCATACCAGAGCGAAGCTGACGCCTGCGGATCTAAGTCGATGACAAGAACCCGCTTGCCCGCTTCCGCCAACGCCGCGGCCAAATTCACCGTCGTCGTCGTTTTTCCAGAACCACCCTTTTGATTGACTACCGCGATCTTTCGCATACAACACCTCTGGCCCCACTGATAGTAGATGAAGAAATCTATGACAAGTAAAATTTGCCTCTTCCTTCGCGTCGATGCTTTCTGCTAAGCTCGCTGGTTTCACCGCCAGGAGGGCGTATGTTGAGTCTAGATCTTCGAGGAAAACGGGCGTTCATCGCTGGCATTGGCGACGATCACGGATTTGGGTGGGCGATCGCAAAGGCGCTGGCAGAAGCGGGCGCTGAAATCTTGATCGGGACCTGGGCTCCCGTCGTGAAAATCTTCACCATGTCGTGGGAGGCGGGCAAATTCGATGCATCGCGGAAATTAAGCAACGGCAAGCTCCTCGAATACAAAAAGCTCTATCCAATGGATGCGGTGTTCGACCGGATGGAAGACGTCCCTCAAGAGGTGCGCGAAAATAAGCGCTACGCCGACTTATTGGGCTTTACCATTTCTGAGGTGGCAGAGCAAATCAAAGCCGACTTTGGCCACATCGACATCCTGGTTCACTCGCTTGCCAACGCCCCCGAGGTGACAAAACCCCTCCTCGACACCTCGCGCAAAGGCTACTTGGCAGCCATGAGCTCTTCTGCCTATTCGTTCATCAGCCTGCTCGCCCATTTAGGACCGATCATGCGTCAAAACGGCTCGGCCCTCTCACTCACCTACATGGCCTCAGAGCGGGTCATCCCCGGCTACGGCGGCGGCATGAGCTCTGCCAAAGCCGCCCTTGAAAGCGACACGCGCACCCTCGCATGGGAAGCGGGGCGCAAGTGGAACCTTCGAGTCAACGCCATCTCCGCTGGCGCGCTGAAAAGTCGCGCCGCAAAAGCCATCGGCATGATTGAAGACATGATCGCCTATGCTCACGCCAACGCCCCACTGCAAAAAGACCTAGCTGCAGAAGAGGTGGGCAATGCCGCCGCCTTCTTGCTTTCGCCCTTGGCATCTGCCATCACAGGCACCGTCGTGTACGTAGACAACGGCATGCACGCCATGGGAATGGCTGTGGACAGTGCGGCGATTAAGAAAGGCGTGGCTCCCTAATCGCATTTGCCTAAGACATCGTTGTCAATGATTAACCACTGAGAGCACAGAGAGCACAGAGAAAAGACATGAAAATGCGCGTTTCCGCGCCTCTGTGTCCTCTGTGCGCTCTCGTGGTTTATAAAATGATCGGAAATAACTTAATAATAAAACCCACTTGACTGTATTGGGCGTTATTGTTAAGTTAAAAGAATGAGACCAAAAACCTGCCTTCAGACTCTTGCTCCCCTTCTAAACAAGCCCTATTTTACATCAGGGCAAGCCCGAGCGATTGGGGTCTCCGCAGCAGTCCTTAGCCATTACATTAAAACAGGACAACTCAAAAGAATTCACCGAGGAGTCTATCAAGGAGTGGAGTACCAGAACACTTCTTCCTTCCGTTGGAACGATCTCATACAGGCCGTCTATTCTATTCCTGGTGGAGTCGTCTGCCTTATATCTGCTCTTGCTATTTACAATCTGACGGAAGAACTCCCCCGCCAGCATTGGATCAGCATTCGACACGGCACCTCAGCTAAGGGCAGCCGTCAAATCAAAATCTGCCGATTTCGCAATCTGAAGCTAGGAAAAACCGAGATGGAGCTTGAAGGTGTATCCATTCCTATTTTCGAGCGTGAAAGGACAATTGTGGATGCATTCCGCCTTCTGAGTCGAGAAATAGCGATCAAAGCCCTAAAAACAGCTCTTGCCAAAGGAGGAAAAAATCGTCTCGACCTTGTAAAACTAGAGGCGTATGCTAGGAAGCTTCGATTTGATATTGCTCCCTATTTGCTGAGTGTGACTGCATGATCCAGAACCAAGCTCTAAAAGATCGACTCCAAACGATTGCCAAAGAAAAAGGCATTCCTTTTAATTCATGCTGGAAACAGTTGCTTCTAGAGCGATTTCTCACTCGGCTAGGGAGATCCACTCATTCCGATAAGCTCATTTTCAAGGGAGGTTTCCTCCTCGCCTACATGATGAAAATAGGCCGAGAAACAGTGGACCTAGACTTCCTCCTGACTCGAATGAAGGCGGAAAAAGGAGCTATTGAAAAGATCTGCAAAGAGATTGCCGAGGTTTCCTTAGACGATGGGTTCACCTTCTCTTTTGCAGGCATCGAGCTACTCTCTCAACCTCACATGGACTACCCCGGATACCGAATTACACTCAACGTCCTCTTTGCGAAAATGAGGGACAAAATTCACATTGATGTCGGGTTGGGCGATGTAGTTGAACCCCAGCATAGAGAAATCAAGCTCTTCCAATATCGAGGAAAACCATTTTTCGAAGATGCTGTCTCCCTCCTCGTCTATCCCATCGAAACTATTTTTTCCGAAAAGCTGGAAACAGTTCTTTCCAAAGGATCGAGAAACAGCCGAATGAAGGACTACCATGATCTCCTTCTTTTAATCAGAAGTAAGGAGCTGACCGAACCGAAAAAACTCAAAGCGGCATTATCGAAAACCTTTGAGAACAGAGGCACTCCCCTTTCGACAATCCGATTCGATGCTGCCGGGCTTAAATCGCTCCAGCAACTTTGGGTAGCTCATCTGCATGGACTCGGCGATATCGTCAAAGAACTAGCACTACCCAAAGACATCGAAACAGTGATTGAAGAAATCAATGATGGCATGAGATCTCTTGTCTAATAGCAAGCTTGTCCGTTATTTCTGATCATTGGTATGCGAAAGCGTGATGCGGAAGGTGCACTCAGAAGAGCGCCGCAGAGTCCGAAGCGCGAGTCTCCAATCGTAGGCGCTGTGATCCTGCACGAGCGTCTGGCCTGGGCGATTGGAGCGAAACACGTGGCCGCAAAACTCCCCTTCTCCGCTGAGCTTTTCGAACTTGAGGCGCACCGTTTTTTGGGGCGTCACAATGGCCACCGTCTCCCCAAGTGCAAACACGGTTGCTTTCCGCTCTTCGATCAAAATGCTCGTCTCTGGCGAGGCGTCGCAGAAGAGTGCGATTTCGAAAAGGTCCTCGCGCGTCATTTCAGGCAAATCTTGAAGCGTCACCTCAATCTCGTTTTCTATGCATAGAGAGGAAGCGCCGCAGTGGGGCATCACCAATGTGTGGATCGAAGCGTCGCCCCAGAAGAGACGGAAAGCGTCCGTTTTGGTGTTGCGGATCATCGATGCGGCCGTTGGCACAACCTCAAGTCTCCCAAGCGCTGGAAGGTGAAGCTGGCGCACGTGATCCTTCAAAAGACGGGAAGACTCATTGCCCACAGCGGCCATCCACTCAATGGGGTGGGGCGCTGGCTCGTATCCAGCTTGCAGCCACACACCGGCAAACTCGGGAACCAGCATCTGAAGTTCGGAATCGTAGAATGGGCAGCGGGGCGTCTCAAGAAATTGGAGAGTGATCCAATACTCCCACCAGTCGTCGGCAGAAAATCCTGAAGTATCGATCGGCTGTGCAGTAGACGGATCGCAAAGCACTTGATAGCGAAACTCCCAAAGCGGCGCGAAAGCCCGCTGAGCTCTTCGCTCGGCAGCATGCGCCAAACTCTTTTGAAGCGCTACTTCAAGGGCTTGGCCAAGCTCGCTCTGTGGATTGCCTTGCAAAATTCGCAACATCAGCGGCGCGAGCTTCAATCCCATATGCGGATCAAAGCTCCTTGGAAAATCGTGCAGATACACAGGGAAATTGCCCTCTGGCGTTTGAAATGCGAGAAGTCGAAGAGCAAGCTCCTTGCCCTCCACAACAGAGGCCACCTGCCGCTCGCTTAAAAGCGCAAGCGCGACGCACATGTTTTCATACAGCGGAATGACATCGGGCGGCTCGTGAATGAAGCCAGTGCGCGGAGACTGACGGCGGCGCGCAGCCGCTAACGTCAGCGAGCTCGTCCTTGAAGAAGTCGAATCCAAATTCAATCCCATCCCAGCCTTGAGTCCCTTTGTGAGGCGATGAGAATAGCTAAAACAATCTTAAGAAGCCACCGTTGTCTACTGCGAGAATTCAATATTTTCGTTGATACCGCGTGAGTCAAAATTTGTTTGTCTTGCACAGTTTTCCCGAAAAATGCCATACTAATGCCTTCACTTTTTAAACAGTGTGAATGAAGCGTGAAATGCAGCAAATTTTTCACTCTTTACGAACTTAAAAACCACAAGGGGTAACAAAATGGCTCTTCCTAACGTTGTTAATGCAGCACATAATCTTTCGCTAGTACCAACCACATATTTTGGCTACAAAAGCATGGTAGCAAAGTCGTATAGCACTTGGTTTGAAACGATCACGGAATCGGTCACAAAGATTGCTCCAGCGATCATTCTCACAGCCGGAATTGCTTACTTTACGCCAGTAGCCGGACTCATCGGCTCCGCTCTTAAACTGAAGGCAGTCGCCGCAACTGCTGCGAAAGTCACCTCAGGCGTCGCGATCTGGGCTGTCGTCAACAACATATTGAACCTGCTTTGTGGGGCATGCTCGGCAATCCGCGCATACGCAACAAAGACTCCTGCCGCTTCCTCAAAGAACAAGCAGAGCAACGATAGCAACAAAGCGACTAGCGAGGGGGGTACACCACCAGCAAATACCAGCAATGTTAATGCCGCTCCAACACCAACGAACACATCAGCAAGCGCTGCCGCAACCGCATCATCAGCCGTTGATTCAAAAGACGCCCTCAAAGTTTAACCTCAATCCCAAAAACCCGTGAGATTTTTTCTCACGGGTTTTCTTTTTTTGTGCTACGCTCCTAATTTATGTTCATCACACTTGCATCTCTTGCTGAGGAAGTCCCTCCCCTCGACGCTCCGTCTGGGAGCTATGGCTTTATGTTCTTCAAGATGATTTGCGCGCTCGCTCTGTTGGTTGCGCTCATGGTTCTCTCAGCATACGTCTTGCGTCGCTTGATTCAGCGGCGGCTGCAGCGCTCTTCTTCGAAGCCTGCGATCCATGTTTTGGAAAAGAAGATGTTGAGTCCGAAAACGATGCTTTATCTCGTCGAGGTGGAACACCGGAAAGTGCTGATCGCAGAATCTCATTTGGAGGTGCGGCGCATGCACGTGGTGACCGAAGAGAGCCCACCTTCTTCTCCCCCCTCCTCGCTTTCCTCCTAATGAATTGACAAACAACGTCGCGGAAGGCCCCAAGATGTTCGTCTGATCAACACTATATAAAAAATTATTTGCCTTGCGGAATTGTCTTGAAAAATGCCATACTACTGCTTTCTCTTTTTCAAGAGTGCGAATGAAGCGTGAACTAAAACAAATTTTTCACCCTTCACAAACTTAACAAACCGCAAGGGGGCAACAAAATGGGTTATCTTGAAACAATTGCAACTCCTCATAACCTCTCGTTGTGGCTAACCGGCCCTTTTGGCTTCGAAGATATGGTCGTAGATGACTTCTACGACTCATCATTAAAGGTCACTGCAAAGTTGGCTTTGCCGATCATTCTCACAATCGTAGCTGCTTACTTCCTTCCATCCACAGTCTTCCACGTTCTCCCCCTTAAACTGAAAGGCATCGCCATAATTGCCGACAAAGCGTTCGCATACGTCATGATGTGGGTTTTTGCCAACAACGGCTTGAACCTGCTTTGTGGCGCGTACTCGGCGATCGACAAACGGATATCGAAAGCCGCCTCATCAGGCCAAGTCCACGACCTGGCCGGGGACGACACAGGCAGCCCTCAGGGTCAGGTCTCCAGCAAACGACAGAGGAAAGGAGGCTTAAGTAAACGCTCAATGCTAACAAAAACACGCGACCACTTAAACACCGACACGGGCAACGCACCCCACTGCCACCACGATCATCATGATGAGCCCCTTCCACAAGAAGCAGAAACATCAGGTAGCGGCTCAATACCAACAAAAGAAGACGACCCAGACCATGACGTAGGCTACAGCCACGAAGGGGTCGGTGGGAGAGCCCGAAAGGACCCGCCAAACCAAGTCGTCTCAATACCACCAGCAATGCACCCTGCCTATTGTCCTGCCACCGTGTCACAGAAAATGCTCCCGGCACAACCTAGAAAAGGCCTAGGCTTCGACTCACTCCCACCCCAGCCACAAACACCTAACCACTCTAATTCAACGGATTAATCCAAGCTCACCCCTCATACTCATGAGGGGAGCCTTTCCCCCCTCCCCGCTCCTCCCCCGAATGAATCGACAAACAGCATCCGCTGTTTGGTCGAGGTGTTCGTCTGTGTGGGCGAGCGAGACAAACCACGCCTCCTCTGCGGAAGGCGGAAGGTAAATTCCCTGTTCGAATAGCGTTCGAAATAGATGCGCGAAGCGCTCTTTGTCAAGCGCTCTTAAGTCCTCTTTTTTCTCGACGCGCTCGACTCCGAAGAAAAGGGTCATCATGGATCCTACGCTCTGCATGCATGCGCAAATGCCCTCTTTGCGAATTGTTTCTGCGATCGGGTGTTGTAGACGGTCGGCTTTTTGTTGGAGCGTTTTATAGACGCCGTCTTTTTCTAAGTGCTTTAAGACTGCGAGGCCGGCTTGGCTGGCGACGGGGTTGCCGGACAGGGTGCCTGCTTGATAGACCTCTCCGATTGGGGCAAGCAGGTCCATGTACTTTTGATGGCCGCCGAGCGCGGCTGCGGGAAAGCCTCCTCCGAGGATCTTGCCAAGGCAGGTGAGATCGGGCGTTATTCCGTACAGTCCTTGGGCGCCTTGGAGGCCGACTCGAAAGCCGCTCACCACTTCATCAAAAATCAGAAGCGCTCCTGTACGGGCTGTGAGGGTGCGAAGTGTCTGCAAAAAGCGTGAGGTCGCTGGCACAACGCCCATGTTGGCGGCGATGGGCTCGACAATGACGGCGGCAATTTCGTGACGCTGTGGAGATTTAAACAGGGTGAGGAGCGCCTCTTCGTCATTGAAAGGAAGACAAAGCGTGTCGAGGATGACCGAGTGCAAAATCCCCTTTGAGGTGGCCTTAGGTAGAGCAGACGCGCCCGAGCCTGCTTGGACGAGGAGGGCGTCGCAGTGGCCGTGATAATGGCCGGTGAATTTTACGATTTTGGGACGCCCCGTCGAGGCCCTTGCAATGCGAAGTGCGGTCATGGTTGCCTCTGTCCCCGAAGAGACGAACCGAATTTTTTGGAGCGATGGGAGATGGCGAATCACCCGCTCTGCGAGCTCCACTTCAACAGCGGTTGAAATTCCAAACGTGGAGCCTTGTCCGATCTGCGCTTGCGCAGCGTGCACGATGTCGGGGTGGGCGTGACCCAAAATGAGCGCTCCCCAACTGCCGCAATAATCGATGTATTTACGCCCATCGACATCCCAGATGCAATCTCCCGCGCCAGAGGCAACGACCATGGGCGTGAGCTGAAGCCCTGTGAACGCGCGGACTGGAGAATTCACTCCACCGGGAAGCAGGCTCCGCGCTTGGGTGACGATGGATTCTGTCTTGGTGCGCATGGCCCCTCAAGTTATAGGCTAGATGCGAGGCTCTTGTAAAGCGTGCTCATGCCCGAATGGCATTCGTGCCCGTGCCCGTCCGTGTGCGTGCCCGTGTGCACCATCTTTATTTGCCGCGAATGGCATGAATCCGGCAGTATGCGAATTGTCTATGAAACGCGCCCTTGGATTCCTGCTTCCCCTCGCTCTATCTGCACTCAGCTATGAGGTGGACATCGTGGGGCTCGATCAGGATTCCGAATGTCTCAAAGCGATCAAGAATAAATCGGAGCTCATCAGCCTGCAAGATCGGCCTCCCGCTTCAGTCAACGGCCTCCGCTATCGCGCGGGGCGAGATCAGATGGATTTAATCCGGGTCCTTCACGCGTTTGCTTATTATGATGCGTCGATTGCCTACGACATTGTGCCCAATGCGGTAGACGATTACAAAGTCATCCTCCTCATTCGGCCGGGAGTTCCTTTCCAGCTCGCGTCCTACGCCGTGCTCCACGGGGACTGCAAAGAGAGCGCTGAGATTGTGGGGTGCTGTCCTTTCACGCCCGAGCAGTTGGGGCTCAAACTCAACGCCCGCGCGACGTCGATCGATATTGTGAATGCGGAGCTCGATACGCTGACGGAGCTATCGCGCTGCGGCTATCCTCTTGCGTACATCGAGAAGCGGCGCGTGGAGATCGATGAGGCGAAAAAAGAGATGAATGCGGCCATCTGCGTTCAAGAAGGTCCTCGCTCGGCGTTTGGTCCTGCGACGCTCTTCGGTCTGCAGGGCATTTATCCGCGCTACATCGAACGGCGCATCTCGTGGAAAGAGGGTCAGCTGTACGATTCAGATGAGATCGTTCAGACGCAGCAGCAGCTCATGGATACCGGATTGTTTAGCTCTGTCTACATCTCGCACGCAGAAGAGCTCGACGGACATGGACAACTTCCCATGAAACTTCGATTGACGGAATCGAAGCACAAGCAAATCAGCGTCGGCGCTTTTTATGGAACGGTCGATGGGCCGGGAGCTTGCTTTGCATGGACACACCGCAATGTGCGGGGCATGGGAGAGATCATCCACGCAAAGGCCGATGTGTCGAGCAATTTTGCCGCGGGGCTCCTCGAATATAAAAAGCCCGATTTTCTAACGCTGGGTCAATCGTTTTGGACTGTGGGTGAGCTCTCCCGAGAAAACATTCACGCGTATCTTGCATGGAGTTACCGATTTGGCAGTTACATCGAGAGAAAATGGAGCTTACCCGATGCTCGTAGAGCCATGTCGGTTGGCCTAAAACTTGAGCACTACAACGTCTCGGAGAGCGCCACCAATGGACGGTATTTGCTATTAGGCCTTCCCATTTTTGCCGAGTACGATACGTCGGACGATCTCCTCAACCCCACGCGCGGCATGAGTCTCGTCTACCAAGCAATCCCCTACCAGACGTTCCAAAACAGCAACGCCCGCTTCATCAAGCAACGGGTGACCACGACGTTTTACTTTCCGCTCCATCAAAAATGGGTCGTCCTTGCGCTCCGCTCGCAGTTCGGCTCAATCGCAGGGGCCGCTCGATCTGCAGTGCCTCTCCCTGTACTGTTTCTCGGCGGCTCGATCGACGATCTTCGGGGCTATCACTACAAAACAGTCAGCCCACTCAATTCCGAAGGGCAATCTCTTGGCGGCAGATCCGCGGTCTTTCTCTCGACAGAGCTCCGCTTTCGCCTCTCGAAAACGATCGGCCTTGTCCCCTTTGCCGATTTTGGGACTGTGACATCCAGTGAGCTGCCCACCTTCAGTGCCAAATGGTTTAAATCCGTCGGAATTGGATTTAGGTACTTTGCATTTTTTGGCCCACTCCGCTTTGATGTGGGATTCCCATTGGACCGTCGCAAGGGGATCGATTCCTGGGTCCGTTTTTACGCAAGCGTGGGGCAATCGTTTTGATGAAACGTTTTTTCAAGTATCTACTGCTCACTCTATTTTTGCTGCTCGCGTCTGCGACCGTGCTCCTCGAGACAACAGCCGGCGCCAAGCTGATGCAAGGGTATTTACTGCGCGAGCTGGTCGCATCGGGCCTCGAGATCCAAGTGCAAAAAATCCGCGGCAGACTTCCCGAAACCATGGAGTTCAACGGCATTGAAATCCGCAACCTCGCAGGCTACACGCTCTTCATCGACTCGCTTCGCCTCGAAATGTCTGTGCTCCACTTATTGAAAAAAGAACTGAAGTTCAAGTCGGTGGTGGCAGGGGGCGTTCGGCGCGTCCAGACCTCTTCAAGCGTTAGCGGCAAATCGCTTTTACCTTTGCCTCTCAAGATCTCGATCGACTCATTCATCGTCACTGAGATCCAAGAGCTGCCAGGCGTCAGCCTCACCGGTCGGCTCAGCGCCAAGAAGGCGATCAAGCTTCAACTCGAGGCTGCGCTCGACGACGTGGGGCGTACAAACGCGCCGTTTGCATTGACAGGACCTTTGAGCGTTTCGCTATTGGCCAAAGGAACGCTCGACGCGTGGGAAGGTTCGATGAAAGGGGCGTTCGGCCCATGGACGCTCCGCGGCCAGATCCATTGCCAATTGGGCAATATCGAGATGACCGAGCTGGTCGCATCGAACCTGTCCTTAGGACTCAATCTAAAGGGAGACGTAAAACTCGATCCGGCAGGTTCACTCACAGAAGGGCATGTCCAATTCACCGCTAAGGAAAGCCAATTTTTCGCAAACGCGTCGGCCAAACGAGAACTCGACGCCCTTCGCCTCCGCGGCAAATGGCAGTGGCTCTCAGAGCATGCCAATGGAGAGTGGGAAGGCGCGCTCGTGCAGAACGCGTTCACAGGTTCCATGAGCGCCTCAGGCTCGTATCTGCTTGAGCCGTGGTCGCTGAAAAGCGAGCTCGCGTACCAACACGGCGGGCCGCTGCAGTTCGATCATCTGAAACTCAATTCTGCGCTGATCGAAGCCACAGGCGCGCTCGCACTCGATGCCGCGCGGGTGTGGACAGGCGCGGTGGACGTGCAGCGCGCAGATGTCCGCCTCAGTGGCTTGGAGCATTTATCGGGGAGCGCAGCAGGCCAATGTACGCTCCAAAACATCGCGGGCAAACAGGCGGTGAGCTGCAGCGGAGTTGCCCAAGAGCTTCTGTGGAAAAACGCGTATGCAAAAGAGCTTGTGTTCCAAGCAAAGAGCGAGGACGCCCCTTGGCTCCAAATCCTCACGCGCTCTTCACAGCCAAGCTTAAGTGCGCTCCACCTCGAGCTCACCGACGCGCGAGCGAGCGAGCTCAAACTGACGAGGGCAACCCTCGACGCCACCAATGGCGGCCCCTTCGTCTTAAACGCCTCAGGATCGCTCCGAGAGCCATTCGCATTGACGCTCAGCGGCACATCAAGAACGTCTTCGCTCGAGCTTCAAAAATTCGAGGGAACGGCCATCAATCACCCTGTGCATCTCGAGCGGATCGCATTCATCAACTGGAGCGAGGACGCCCTGACATGCAGCGATCTGGCAATCGCCTTTGGGAGTGGCCACATCGCGTTCGATGCAGCGCTCCAAACTGGCGATGCGACACTCACACTCAAAGCCCAGCAACTCCCGCTCGACATTGTCAATCTCAACGGCGCGCTTGATTTCGAACTTTTTGCACAGCAAAGAGGCGATGAGACCCAAGCGGATCTCAAAGCGAGTTTGCCCCAAGGAACGCTTTTAGGACGCCTCGAAGATGAGCGGCTCAACATCCAAGGCGAGCTCAAGCCAATTCTCTTCGTCGATGCAGATCTCCCAGTACACGTGGAGCTGTGGCCACCGCGCGCTGAGTTCCTTTTAAACAAACGGGCCGAAGGGCGTCTGCAGGTCCACGGCTCCATGGAAAAGCTGCTCGATCTCTTCGATTTGGGAACGCACCACCTAGCGGGCGAATGGACCTCCGACATTCGACTCACCAACACGCTCGGCTCCCCAAGGCTCGAGGGGTTTTGCGAGCTGGAAAATGGGCGCTATGAAAACTACCTCACTGGAACCTCGCTCATCAACATTCAAGCCAATCTGCTCGCAGAAAAAGACCATCTCTATTTGCGCTCTTCCCAAGCCACAGATGAAAAAAAACAAGGCAAGCTGACAGCGACAGGAGACATTCACCTCTCAGCGCTCGAGCGGTTCCCCTTCCGCTTCGATCTCGCATTCAACCAACTCAATCTTGCGCAAATCGACCTAGTGACCGCGGAGGCCGAAGGCAAAGTCACGGTGCGCGGCAATTTAGACGCCGCAGAAGCGAGCGGCGATGTCAACGTCCTGGAGGCCACCTTTTCAATTCCCGACAAACTCCCCGACCCATTGCCAGAGCT
>CAYGHT010000002.1:24674-37578 GCA_964349755.1 uncultured bacterium | reverse complement strand
CATTTAGATTGCCGCAAGGCGGATACTGCAATCCCAATGAGATCACAGAGAAAGACGGCGCCTTTTTTGCAAATGGCAAGGAAGTGATCAGCCAGATGGAGAAAATGTCCAAATCAAAGCTCAATGGCGTCTCTCCCGACGAGATCATTGAAGAATTTGGCGCCGATTCGCTCCGCCTCTATGAGATGTTCATGGGTCCTTTTGATCGGGAAAAAGTGTGGAACACCACAGCGGTCACCGGCTGCAGGCGCTTTTTGCAGCGCATCTACGACTTAGTGCTCTCCGATAAGATCGTCGAAGAAGAGAGCCTTGATTCGATGAAGTTGAGCGCGCGTCTCGTGGACGCCGTCACCCGCGACATCGAAGCGCTCCAGTTCAACACCGCCATTGCCAAGATGATGGAGTTTCTCAATGCGTTTTGTCAATTGCCCGCCTTCCCTAAGGGCGCGCTCAAACGCATGCTCCAAATGCTCTATCCCTTCGCTCCCCACATCAGCGAAGAGCTCTGGCAGCACCTCGGCGAAAAAACTTCGATCGCTTACGTCCCCATTGCGCCCGTAGATCCTGCACTTCTCGTGGATGAGACTGCGCTCTACATCATCCAAATCAATGGCAAGCTCCGCGCGCGCCTCGAGCTCCCAAAAGACCAAACGGAAGCCGAGCTACTGGCCGCCATTCAAGGACGCCCCGAAATCGAAAAATTTCTTGTCGGCAAAGTCCTAAAAACGGTGTTTGTGCCGAACAAACTTCTCAACATCGTTTTACAGTGAGTGCGTTTTATAACTGCGTAGTGATTCTGGCCTTTTTATGCCTTTGGCCCCACATGCTGTGGCAAGCCTTTCGCAAGGGGAAACAGTTTCCCACGCTCCGCCAGCGCTTTGGGCGCGATATTCCCGATTCTTGCGGCCGTGACGTCATCTGGATCCACGCCGCCTCGGTCGGCGAAGTGAAGGCCGCCCGCGCCCTTGCCCGCGCACTAAAAACCCCAGGCTCATTTCTCCTCGTCACAACCGCAAGCGCGACTGGTCAACAAGAGGTAAAGCGCTCGATCCCCGACGCAGATGCCATCCGCTTTTTGCCACTGGATTTAAGCTGGATCTTGCGCAAATGGGCGCGCACTCTCCGCCCGCGCATGCTCGTTCTCATCGAAGGGGATGTCTGGTATCACTTGCTTCGGAGCGTCGCACAAGTCGGAGGCAAAACTGCCCTCGTGAGCGGCCGCCTTTCCGAACGCTCGGCCGCTCGATGGCGCTTTGCACCGTTCTTTGCCAAAAAACTCTACGGACAACTCGATCGACTCTGCATGCAAAGCGAAGAACATGCCGCAAGAATCAAGCCCTTCGTAGCAGTAAAGCCGCTTTACATTACCGGCAATCTCAAGCTCAGCTCTCCAGCCGAAGCCATCGAAGGGCGCCATATCGAACACCTTCGCCCTCTTGCAATCGCCATCACCTGCACGCACGCCCCCGAAGAAGAAGAGCTACTCGCAGCGCTCCACGACATCGATGCGACTCTCTTCCTAGCGCCCCGCCATCCCGAGCGCTTTGAAGAGGTCGCTCGTCTGCTTCAGCTCAAGAAAATCCCATTCGTTCGCTGGAGTCAAACAAACAAAGCCGCGCGCGTCGTCCTAGTCGACGTCATGGGTCAGCTTCCCGCGGTCTACCACCACTCCGCACTCGCAATCGTGGCCGGCAGTTTTTCGTCTCGCGTCGGAGGCCACAACCTTCTCGAGCCCTGCTTACAAGGCGTTCCCGTCTTATTCGGACCACACACACACAACCAAAAAGAACTCGCAGAATACGTCCTAGCCTCCGGAGCCGGAAAGCAGGTGACCATTGCCACCTTGAGCGAGTGCGTAAGGCAATTTGCGCGCGATCCAAAGCCGCTGACACAAGCCGCTCAAGCGCTCAGTCAGCGCTCAAGCACCGTACTCGAAAAGACGCTCCAGATACTTACAAGTTGAGAAACCACCATGCAAGCAAGGAGATCGCAAGCGCCTGAAGATTGTGGCGCGCATGTTGGTCGTCTTTCCGCGGTATAAGAACCCGCGCAATCGAATACGCCGTAAACGCACCAACCGCCCATGGCGTGATCGACGCCACGCTGAAGAAAAACAGAGTTTCCGACGCAAGCGCAGAATAGCACACAGCCAGCGATCCAAAAATAATAGCTCCTGCGAGCTCGATCGTTTTCTCGACGGACCCTAAGTCCATCCCCCACGATTTCTGTGTAAACCTTTCGAAGCATCGCGCAGCCAAAAGAGCGCACGCGGCTCCTGGAACTAGTCCGGAATTGATTGGGTACATGTTTTCCTCCTTACTTGTTGAAGCGGGAGTATTTTTGCCCATCCGGCTCAAAAATGTCCAGATCGAAAAAATATTAGGGATAAATCGCTGCCCGTGGTAGTCTCATCTTTCTTATATCGCGGGGTGGAGCAGTGGTTAGCTCGTTGGGCTCATAACCCAAAGGCCGTAGGTTCGAGTCCTACCCCCGCTAATTTTCCTTACATCTCTTTGGCGGTATAGCTCAGCGGTTAGAGCAGCGGAATCATAATCCGCGGGTCGCTGGTTCAAATCCGGCTACCGTCATTTCCTCGAAATGACGGTAGAGGAATGCGCCTGCGCGCATTCCGTCCGGATTTGAAGTGAGGCCGATGTTTTTCGCTTCGAAAAACCGGCCGAACCGGCTTTCGGGACAGGACGAGCGCTTCGCTCGCCTGCTCAAAAGAAATCCGGCTACGCCAATCAACTGCTTGTGTTTTTTGGGTAAGATGCTTTAAACTTTCTCGTTAAATAGTGAGACACTACAGTGGCAACCAAGATTCTTGCAAGACTTCCTGAAGACTTTCAGTTTCATGTCATTACATTCTGTAATGGTTGCTCAATTCCTTATGTATCGAAAAAATTTTATGAATATTGGGTCCAAGCTGGATTGGTGGCTATTCAAGAGTGTCATCAAAATTCTTTAGTTGGCCGCAATGCGCAAAACTGGGATTGGGGGCCAGTCGATTCTTCTCTAAAAGAAAGCGCTTCGGAAAAATTCAGAAGATTCCAAAAAGTTTCAGAACGAGTGGATGCATTTCTCCGGGCTCTTGCCAAACAGCTTTTTCCTCGCCAAACCATTCTTCCGATTTCTTATCGCATGAATTTGAATGCGGTCGTTCGTGATCGCAACTCCCAGGCTTTGGTACGCTTGGATCGATGGGTTGTTACAAAAGGCCAACGCGATCTCATCGCGCTTGCAGATTGGCTTGCTATGCACACGGCACGAGGAAGTGCTGTATTGGACGGTTGGAGAGTCCTTCCTACGCTTGAGGCTCAGGCTCATTGGATTGCGGCAAAACTTCGAGAAAGTGGAGAAACCATCCGAGTCTCGCAAAGCGATGATCCTGGCTTGAATTTGGTTCGTCAACAAGACTTTCGCGAGCTTTCTGCACTTCCTAGGGAATTTGTTCATTTGGATGCAGAGCCAGCGATCATTCAAGAGGCTTGCAATCTATCGGTCAAGCGAGGGCAAGTTCCATTCATGGAAGTAGTAGCTTGTGCTCATAAAACCGAGGTTGTCAGTTTAGAAGAAGTGGTCAATTGGCTTAAGGACGCAGCTTTCAAAGGGAATGCTGAGCTTGTGATTCATCTTCTTAAGGATCGTCGCCTAAGAGGAGAGCAACGCGCAGCATTGGAATACGCTGCAAAAGGGAACGCCGGACCTTTAGAGGATCGATTACGTCTGATCAATGCATTGATTCGTTCACTCGGAGACACGGAGTTCAAAAACGAACTGAAGAGGGCTCTTTGTGTAGCCTGCTCCAATGGGGCTACTCCTTTTCCCTACCAAAAAGCGATTGTCCAATGCTTTTTAGCTAATCCTGCTATCGATTCATCGTTGGTTGATAGTGCTTTGGATTCGGCGATTGCGGATAATCCAGACAGTTTTCCTCTTGAAAACCGGCTCGCTATTCTACGAATCATTATCAGTCATCGCCTCTGTACGACTAAAGGAAAAGAGTCTGCTCTTGGATACATCGTTTATTGGGGGAGTTTGCAGATTCGCGATCGCTTAGCTGTGTTAGGCTTATTGTTAGCTCAGCCAATCTCAAAAGAAGCGAAAAAGGAAGCTTTAAGACGGGCGATTCATCGTGTCAATCTGAGCATTCAAGACCGGCGTGCTGTGATCAGGTATATTCTTACCGGGGAAACAATCGATCCAGAAGATCTGGGACTAGTGCTATCCGATGCATGTAACTCAGGAACATATTCTCTTCAAGAACGCTTTCAGTTAATGGAAGAGCTTCTCGAGGATCATGCTGTAACCTCACTGACCATTGCAATTGCCCTCCGAAATACTATGATTAACGATTTGTCATTTCCGCCTTTATCTCTCTCCGATCGTAGAGCAGTCGTTCAAAAATTGCGTAGCGACCCAAGAATAACAGCAGATGTGTATTCATCGGTCTTCCCAAACATAATCTGGCAAGGAAACATCAACCATCCAGATCGCATGGCTATGATTGAGTTGATTTTTCCATCCTGTTCTTTAGGGAGTAGAATCGAAGCGCTTAAAACAGCTTCTTTTGATGGAATTCTTTCCATCCAGCAAAGATCTGAGATCATTTTCTTCTTGCTCTCAGATCCCTTGATGACTGCTGAGGGGTGTGGAGAGGCTCTCAACTTTACGACTCACCATGGAGAAATGTCATTGCAAGACCGTTTCGCTTTGATTGATTTACTGCGTCAAGATGCTCGCATTACGCAAGCGCATAAGATGGAAGCGCTTGAGCATGCTACTTGTGGAGGAGCGTTCCCCATCGAACAGAGATTAGAAGTTGTTCGTTTTCTTCTGGCAGATCGCTCGATGACTGCTGAAGGGTACGCAAGAGTTCTAAGGGTTACGACGTACCATGGAAGAATATCATTGCAAGACCGCTTGGCTGTGATGGATCTACTGTGTCGAGATGCTCGCATTACGCAAGCGCATAAGATGGAAGCGCTCGAGCATGCTACTTGTGTAGGAGCGCTCCCCATCGAACAGAGATTAGAAGTTGTTCGTTTTCTTCTGGCAGATCGCTCTATGACTACTGAGGGGAGTAAGCGTGTTTTATTCGAGATGAGTTTTTATGGAACAATGTCATTGCAAGACCGCTTGGTCGTGATGAATTTTCTCTGTCAAGATCCTCGCTTCACGGTAAATCATCAACGAGATCTCCTCTATGCGCTAGTCAGAAATGATTCGTTATCAATGAATGGCAACAAAATTGATTCTCTGAATTCTCGACTTGCCTTAATAGAGGCCCTTTGGGGCAATCCTCAATTATCCGCTGACGATCGGTTCAACGTGTTGCTCGGTGCTGTGAAAGCCGATGCTGAACAAAGTTCTGAAGCTCAACGAGCCGTAATCCGGCTCCTTCTTTCTGATTTTCGATATTCTTTAACCGATCAAATTTCAGCATTAATTGGTCTTGAGAGACAGAATCGCTCTGGACAGCGAGTCTCGGTTAATGGCATGACAGAAGTAGTGAAGGCTCTTCTGAATCGCTATAACACAATGGAGCCGATGTTTGAAAGCCATTTGCACGCTCTAGCATCGAACCACTCAGATATGTATGATTATTCCGATGTTCTGAAGTGCTATTTTGCCGACCCAAACATTACATGGCGTTCATTGAATCTAATTCAACCAATTTTGAATGGAAATAATCAGACTCGGCTCTTCAATCAGCTCTCGGAGCTGAAGCCTCCTCCATTCAGTGTAAACGCCTTCCTTGGTTTCGAGCGCTTTTGGAGTTTTCTTACGTCTCCTTTACGCTACGTTTTCGGTGGTTTTACCGACGTCCTCCTCTGGCCTGTCACCTTTTTTCGCTGGGTAGCTCGTTACCTGATCATGCCTGAATAAAGAAGCGACCACGTGCTGCTTGACTTTCTTGCCTTTGCGAGCTTCCTCAACGATCTGCAGATCGAATGGCAGCGTCAGACAGTGGGGCAGTCGCTGTAACGGATGAATTCATGTGTGAGACTCCAGGTTATGAGAAATCTCTGAAGCTCACACCTCGAAAGAGGTGTCTTGTCAACTTAAACGCTCAAAAAATTCATGCAATTCCCCTGGCTCCACTCTCTTGTCGCGATTTTATCTTTTGCTTATATAAGGATTGGTAGCCGAGGCCCCCACATGAAGATTCATTATGAAATTGTAGGAAAGGGAAAGCCGCTCCTTTTTCTGGACAACTCGAGAGCTGGATGCCGCTGAAACTGGTTGGTGATGTGCTTGACGTTATCGAAGGTCGCATCAACGCATCGCATTTGCACACGGTCATTCCAGCCCAATTCCAGTTTGCTCTTGGCGCTGGAACTTTTTTCGATGAATACGGAATCGGAGAGACAATTGTCATCGAAGGACAGCCGTATGTTTCATGGGTGCAAAACGGCCGATTGATCACGGATACGCACGCTTTGTTCAAAAGTCCGTTTTTGCTCGGTGTGGATGCTGCGCGCGGGAAGCCGTATCGCATTGCCAAAACGGAGCCATTGAGCCAGTGGTACCAGAAGCTGGCAGCAGAGCATCCAGCAGGAGTGGCGGTGGCTGGGAAGGTGCTTTTTGCAGAGCTGTGCACGACCTACATCCGAAAGCCGCCGGTATTTGGCGAAAACATCAATGAGCATCACGACGAATATTGGTCGAACGTGGAGTTGCAGCGAGAGAAATGGGTGCACTTGTTTGGTGTGGTAGTGGGAAAGGGGATGGCTGGCGAGGTACTGAATCGTGCGTTTTATCAGAATCCAGGGGAGAAAAAAGGCGTTGCAGTACAGAGCCACAGCCATGTAGCGCTATTAGGAAAAGCTGACGAGGTTGAAGGGGTCAGGCACTTGCTGACGCAGTCGGTGGTGCTGGAGGGGACGGTGGAGTTGATTTGTTTGGCTCCAATGGTGTAGTCGTAACTTTTCTACGGCTGGATGCCGACATAAATATCCAAAACGATGTTTTGGTGATCACTTGCTCTTTCGTCATAGATTTCAAAATCTGCAAGGTACCTGAGCTTCCCTCCAAGTTCTGCTGGGGTCATTTGCCAAATTTGTTGCCAAGGTTTTCGGATGACGTCAGGCATGGAGCCTGGCCCATTCGTAAATTTCACATATTTTTGAGAGGGGATAGTCATCGTTTCTAAATCGCTGGGAACGTTGGCGAGAGAGCTCACCTCTTCCCCAATGAAATAGGTGTAATCACCTTGATGATCGCTTTCGTATTCGGCATAGATGCAATAGGTTGTTCCTGGATGCAACCGGTTAGGGATTCGCGCGGCGATGTTTTGGTGGAAATACTTCTTCACGCAGGGGAATATTTTCCCTTCTAGCGAATTCGCTTCTGTTTTGTTATTCGTGCGAACCTTGATCCCAACGATTTTCTTTTCTTCTTTCTGTGTTAGTAGCTTTTTCATTTTTTCAGTGATCCTGTTCTTCGCCCAAAGTCTCATGGAAAAAGGTCACGATTTTCGTCCAGGCATCTCTGCTCGCAGCTGCGTCGGCTGTTCGCGTTCCTCCCATCGAAAACCAAAGTTTTCCAATGGGATGGTAATACACTGGACCGGGAATGGGAAGGTTTGGAATGTTGATTCCGTGCCCAGCTTCCGGATAATGCAGGTGAAGGCATGAGATTTGAGAGTTTGCCTTTTCTAAGCGTTGCAGAATCTGTTTTGCGTACACATCTGAGGGCCACATTTGGTCATCACCACCGGAGACGATCAAGAGAGGACAGCGAAGATTTTCTACGGGGATTGCTGCTGCTTGAAAAGCCTTTGTTTGTTCCATGCCCTTCAAGTGATTTTGTCGTGTATTGGCTGGGTTTGCCGAACTCTGTCCTTTTCCGCTTGAAAAGTCGGTCTGTGGGACGGGGGCATAAGGAGAAATGGGTTCCTCTCGGTAGAGCCAAGAATTCACCGGTGTTTCGCTGAGACCGCCGTAAGCAACGCTGCTGGGAACTACAGCCGCGATGGCTTGGACAGAATCGGGAAAATAAGATCCAAGTAGGAGCGCAAGTTCTCCTCCTCTGGAAGCTCCGTAGAGACCAACGCGGGAGCCATCGATGCCTGGCTGGTTTTTCAGCCAAGCAAACGCTGTCTCGAAATACTCCAGGGGAATGTCTTGTAAGTTTGAAGGAAGCCCGTCTACGCCAAATACTCCGAGGGCGAAGACGGCAAACCCGTTTGAGGCAAGGAGCTTTGCCCTGTTTTCTCCTAAACCCCCGTTAGACCCGCTCAGAGTGATGATTACAGGCAGAGGTTTTTCGGAGGGAGGCAAAAGTAAAACGCCTACAAGGCCATTTTCTCTAATTTCCAGCCGTTTTACAGCGGGAGCTTTTAGGAATCGAGTAACGGTTTCTTTGGCTACAACTTTACCGTCTTGCAGGAGAGTCAATTCAACCGTAAAACGCTCGTCTTTGCATTTGAAGCTCGCAGCCGAATTTTCTGAAGAAGGAAGCATTGACCAAAATAATCCCGCTTCATCTGCATTCTCATAGGAAGAGCCCGGAAGCGGCTTGGCAGTCTCCACATCAACCAGACCTTGCGCATCTGCTTTAAACAACGCATGAGAGACCCAAATTTCTCCTTTTTGGTCGATGGCTCGAGCTTCCAGTTCCACGGTCTCGAACGGAGCAGCTTGTTCAATTTGAATGCGAACTTTTCGATCCAGAGTTTCTCCATTCGGCTGAGAAATCGACAGCTGAGGAGAGGCAATTGCTAGGTAGCAAGCAGCGAAAAAAGATTGAATCATGAACATAATCACCTTTCTGGTTAAAGGGATTTAGAAGGATGCCATCCAGTAGATTGTTGGTCAACCTAAAACAATTGGCTAACGCTATTTTCTTTCTGCATGGTAAAAAATCTTGATCAGAGCTTGAACGTGATAGTCTCTCTAGTTCCGTCAATCCGAGCGATCCCCCCACTAGGAACGAGAATTTGAGGGTCTGTATGGCCAAAATTGAGGTTGAAGACGACAGGAATACGGCTGTGGTTCAGCAACTTGCAGTTTTCTCTCCCCCACCTGAATAGTTGCCATTTTTCTTAAAGTCAGGACTTTTGTGGTGGCTTCAGAAATCAATCTTGGTTGTCACCGTAATGCCGTGCAGTTCCAGTGATTCAGGCGTTTTGGATCGCGTTGCGATCATTTCAGTAGAATCTGGCTTCGGATTAGCAATCAATTCTTCGGGACAAGGGTTGTTTTGCGCTCGAGTTGTAGACTGAGACGCTTGTTGTCTCCTCCCATTCAATTGCTCTGTATAGGAATCGATCGAGATGAGTTCGTCGCACAATCGTGCACATTTGATTAGATCTGAGCGAGTAGACGTTGTTGGTACAGTGGCAAATTCTTGTCTTTGCGGAAAGGTCTCGAAGTGAAGATTGCTCATTGGCATGAAGGAAGACGGAACATAAATTCGCTCGCGTATCATCCTGTGGATTGCGCCGGTAGGGCCTGTGACAAAGACAGAATCGCCCATGCTAGACGTTGCGTCTAAAACGGCTAAAATCCGGTTGGTCAAGCGGCTTGGTTCTAAATAAGAAACCAGGATGCTCGCAATGCGAAGGTCTTTGATCGGGCAGTGGAAAAGAACAGCTCGTTCAACGGCTAGTGTGAGAGGTGTTTCGACGATTTCCGGCGATCTTTTGTCAGCAAGAGATTCATAAGAGTCTTCGGGAAGGTAGAATTGTCCTTCAGTGATATATCCAGATGCATCTGACTGAGAGGACGTTGCTCGCTGCTCCAACGTTAGAACAGAGCCGACTTGTGGTTGGTGTGTGAAGAAGCGACGACCAGGAGGTGCATCATAAGGCATCGCGGTTTGAGGCAAACGGAAATCTTGTAAGAATGGATGGGGGATAGGTGGCAAATAGAGCAAGTAAGAGCAAACAAGTGCGGTGATTCGCTCATTGTTGAAGCAATTGTATTGCGTAAAAGCGGCTTGTTCTGCTGCGGACTCATCCGAAAGTCTTTTGCTCAGGGCTTCTCCCTCTGAGTTGGACATTGCTTTTAGGTCTGAAGCGGTAATTAGACGCATAAATTCTCCTAACAATTTAATTAATGCAATGAATTGTATTCTTTGTAAGCTTTATGTCAACTAACTTTCGTTCGTGAGCCAAATTGTTTAGTTTCCGTTTTCTGAGCGGCCTTGATTGACGGACTGCACCATGGCCTGGTAGTGCCGATCGAACTCGAGAGTGGAAAATTGGAATGTGTCTCTCAGGAGAGCGGTCATGACTTTTTGGTTTCTAGAGGCAAGGACTCCCGCAAAGTCAAAGACAACGGCTTTCGGGGTGGCAGAGAGAGAAAAGAGGGAAGCAAGAGCTAGAGCGGTGATTTTTTTCATTGTTCCTCTAAGAAATGCGGCTTATCATGCCGACCATGAAATTTTTTGACCATCCTGTTCCCCGATATCCCCTAACCTCTAGTTCTGATTATCGAGCATTTGCTAAGAAGCGGTTGCCGAGGCAACTTTTCGATTTCCTGGATGGAGGAGCATTTGATGAGGTGACGATCCTGGAGAACCGGGAAGATTTCCAACGAGTGCGGTTGAAGCGGCGGGTGCTGAGGGATGTTTCAGACATCGATACAAGCACAGAGATATTCGGCCAAAAGCTGGCTTTCCCGCTGATTTTGGCACCGGTAGGCTTTGCCGGGTGTTTTGCACGGAGAGGAGAGGCACAAGCGGCCAGAGCGGCTGCACAAGCTGGAATTCCATTCAGTCTCTCGCAGGTTGGCATTTGTTCCATGGAAGAGGTTTCAGAAGCTGCGGGAAGTCCGTGTTGGGTGGAGCTGAATCTCCTCAAGGACCGAAAGCAGACTCTCGAGCAGATGGAGCGGGCAAAAGCCATTGGTTGTCCGGTTTTGTTTCTGACGGTAGATCTTCCTGTGGTGGGAGCTCGATACCGATACAATCGCAGTCGAAGAACCAATGCACTGACGAACTTTTGGGAAGCTCTGACCCATTTACCCTGGTGGGTGGATGTACGTCTCAGAGGAGGGCCGTTTGTCACAGGCAACTTCCTTGATCTTCCGAGTATGCGTAGATGGGTAGGAAGCCAAACCGATCGAACGTTTTCGTGGAAGGAGTTTGAGTGGGTGCGAAAGAATTGGCCAGGCAAAGTCATGATCAAAGGCATTTTGGATCCAGAGGATGCAAAGATGGCTCATGAAGTTGGCGCCGATGGCATTGTAGTATCAAATCACGGGGCTAGGCACATGGATGGGACGTTGTCCACCATTGCAGCTCTCCCTGCGATTTCAGCGGCTGTCGGTGGTAAGTTGGAGATTCTGATTGATGGAGGTATCACGAGCGGGCTGGACATCGTGAGGGCGCTCGCGTTAGGAGCTGATACATGCATGATCGGAAAGCCGTGGGTGTATGGCCTAGCTGCACGGGGAGAGAAGGGCGTGAGCGAGGTGCTGGGGATTTTTCAAAGTGAGCTGAAAATTGCGATGGCGCATTTGGGAGTTTCGTCGATTGGGGAGATTAATAGAGGGATGGTTCACGATTTAATCAATAAGGGAGGAGAGTGATATGACTTCGTTTTTTTACTCTTTGTTCAGCTGTTTGCTTCTTGTCTCTTCACTTTTCCCTGATCAAGTATTTGTGGATCGTGAGGGAAAAGAGATACAAATTATCCCTGTGAAGTCGGTTTATGAAATTGATTGTGTACAGGGGAGAGATGTTTTGGTGAGAGGGTTCATGCAGGAATATGAGGATGTTCCTCTTGCGGAACTCAATCCGGAGTTTAGATCCATGGGAGACGTGAGACGGTTTTATGAACGGTATTTCGACAGCGAGTTGGAGCATTACAGGAATGGTGAATTGATTTGGGTTCAGGCATTTGAAAAAGATCGTCTTTTGGGCTGGGCCACGTTTGAAATAGAACCAGGTGGAAATCGTTCTGCTTACATGAACCTTCTGGTGGTCGACCCAAACGAATGGCACAGAGGGATTGGAAAGCATTTGACGTTTTCGATTCTGTCTTCAGAGCTGCGTCCTGAAGTGAGAGAGATTCGTCTGTTGATCCGTAAGCTGAACGAGAGAGGGCGGCAGTTTTACGAAAAAATTGGATTTTCTGATTTCAAGTACGAAAGGCAGGATAACTTTGTCGATACGTCGCTCTTGACGGGTCTACGGTGGATTAAACGTTAGCGGTTGAGTGTTTTCAAGGGCAACTGATCAATGTACCCTTGCTGAAACTGAATCGAGGTTTCCATAATCGCCCGGAACGCAGGAATGCTAATTTCTGTCGGAAGTCCAAGCTCAATGGATCGATCGGTGATCTTTTTCTCTTGGTCTGCGACTCGTTGCCGGTCATCGGCAATTTTGGTTGTCTGTGACTTTAAGTCCCCGGCGCGCTTGACGTAGGCAGTACGCTCGGCAAGAAGTCTCAGCATTTCGCTGTTGATTCGATCCATTTCAGTTCGGATCGAGGAGATGTCGTGGCATTTTTCCTTCGCTGTTTCGTAAAACGAATTCAAGGTTTCTTCGTTGGGGAAAACGGCTGCGCTGCTGAATAAAACAAATGCAGAAAGCAAAAGGGGTCTCAACTCAAACAACATGACAGTCCTCCTCGACTCGTTTTGACTGAAAGAGCAATCTCGGACAGGCCGATTTGAGTCAGAGCCGTCAACCTGGCAGAAATTGCGATCATTTGAGACGCGATGGGGAGGCTCCTCTTTTTCCTGTCTTACCACTATTTCACAATCGTAATGTCAAACACACTCAGCAACCCGAGCACCTCAAACAGCGAAAATTTCGCCTTCTTGATCTTGTTGGTTCCTGGGTCGATATTATAATTCACGGCGGTCGAGAAATCAGCCTTAGAGAGGTCGCAGTTGTGAAATAGAGTTCCTGACAAATCGGCGCCTCGAAAGTCTGCTTCCATTAGATT
>CAYGHT010000002.1:14194-24664 GCA_964349755.1 uncultured bacterium | reverse complement strand
GCGCAGCTGACTTTCGCAAAAGCAGGTTCCGTTCATGGGAAGCTCAGAGAAGTTGCAGTATTGCAGCAAGCAGTTATTGAAGTTCACCGAAAACATCTTCCCGCACTTGAAAAATTTGCCGCCCACAATCTTGGAGTCGACAAACTGAATATTGTGTAATCGGCAGTGTTCGAGGTTTATGAGGCTCCAGTTGCATGCTTTGAACGAGCAGTTTGTGAATATCGCATGGTGCAGGATTGCTTCCGTGAAGTTGCAGCTCAGGAATGTGCAGTCGGTGAAGTTTTGGCTTTCTAGCGATTTGCTTGAGAAGTCTTCGGACTTGAATGTTTGGCTCTCGTGCATTTACTTAGCTTAGCTGGCCTCACATTTTTGGGATTAAAAAATCCTGGGTCTCAAGGCATTTGGTTTCAGCAACCACTCGAGAACCGATGGATCTAAAAGAGCAATCTTGGAAAGCTCGTCATTAAACAATTACAAGAATCTGTTAATCAACGACATAAACACACTCGAAAAAGTAAATAATTTTTATTCATTGACCCTCACGTTACGTCATTCCTTATATTGGCCTCATTCTTTAAAATCACAGGGATTTTGAAGAGGGAAAACGATGGCTTATACAGTTCAAAAATTAGCAAAGCTTTCTGGCGTGAGCGTCCGGACGCTGCATCACTATGATGAGATTGAGCTGCTGAAACCAGCTTACCACGGAGCAAACGGGTACCGCTATTACGAGGAAGAGCAGCTGCTGCTGTTGCAGCAGATTCTTTTCTTTCGAAAGTTGGGATTCGAGCTGCAGAAGATTCGCGACGTTGTCAGAAAAAACGATTTTGACAAGCTGGCCGCACTTCACTTGCATCGGAAGGCTTTGATGAACGGGTTGAATGAAACTCACGAATTGATCGAGACCATCGATAAAACAATCAACCATTTACAAGGGAAAAAGAAAATGAAAGACCGTGAAATTTACGGTGGTTTTCTCACCGCAGAAAAACAAGCTGAATACAAGCAATATCTCATCAATCAATTGGGAGATAAGGCAAAGAATTCCATCGAAGCATCTGAGGAAAAAATGAAGAATTGGACGCAGGCTGAATGGAACAAGTTTTCTCAAGAATGGGATGCCATTTGCAAGGATCTGGCTGCTTTGTTCGCAAAGAGCTTGAAACCAGATTCTGCAGAAGTGCAAGCCGTCATTCGGAGGCATCACAAGTGGCTTCCTTGGACAGGAGAAACCTGCACGAGAGAGGCGTACATTGGCTTAGGTCAAGGATACACTGGGTTTGAATGGAAAAAAGCATTTGCGCCCTATGATTCAGAACACCCGCGTCTCGCTCAGTTTTTAGCTGAGGGGATGAAGGTCTTCGCGGTGAAAGAATTGTCATAATCACAATGAGCGGTTGGAAACGGCCGCTCTTTATGCTTTTTCAACTGAAGAAATTCAAGATTTACGCTATTTTAGCACGAATGGCCTTGAAACCGAGCATAACCATTCGTACAAAACGACTCATCTTGCGTCCCTGGAAGAGCCAAGATTTGGAGCCGTTTGCTCAGCTGAATGCAGATCTTCGCGTGATGGAGTATTTTCCTGCTTCAATGAGTCGCGAGGAAAGTGATCAATTGGCCCAGCGGATCATGGGAAGATTTCAGGAAAATGGGTGGGGGCTTTGGGCAGTTGAGATTCCAGGTGTGGCTGATTTCATTGGATTTATTGGTCTAAATCCGGTCAATTTTGAAGCTCATTTCACTCCAGCAATTGAGATTGGCTGGCGTTTGGCTGTAGAGTTTTGGGGACATGGCTATGCGAGCGAAGGGGCGAGAGAGGCGCTCCGTTTTGGCTTCGAGACGTTGAAGCTGGAGGAAATTGTCTCTTTCACAGCGGTGAGCAACGTGCGTTCTCAACGAGTGATGGCAAGATTGGGGATGCATCATAATCGGGCAGATGACTTTGATCATCCGAAACTTCCGGAAGGTCATAAATTGCGAAGACATGTACTCTATCGGCTTTTTCTTGAAGAATGGAAACGTCAACAATCGTCTGGAGGTACTGAATGAAAATCTGGCTTAGTTTACTCGGCAGCTGCGCAGCTTTGTGCGCTCAAGAGGCTGTTGTTTATCCGCACGAATCGCTCACGCAGTATTCGATGCACGGAAATTTCCAAAAAGCGTTGGCGACAAAAGCCATGGGCGCAAAGGAATTTGAAATCTGGAGATCGAGCATTGCAGTGGGTTCTAAGACGCCTCGGCATGTGCATGAGACGGAAGAGATTTTTGTCATTTTAAAAGGGCATATTTTGGCGATTGTCGGCGAGCAGCAAATTCACTGCCATGCACCAGCGACGCTGATTTGTCCGGCGAATGTGCCACATCAATTGATCAATGCAGGGACAGAACCGACGGATCAGATTTTAGTGCTCGGGGTTGATTCAAAGATCTGCGATGCGAACGGGCAGGAGATGAAGTTGCCATGGAGATAGCAAAAGAGGAGCTTGTCAGGAGAAAGTCGTTGCCGGAGAAGCCTGCGGCAGTGACTTTGGCAGGGCACTGTGTACGTCTTGAGCCTCTGGTTGTGGCTCGTGATGCGAAAGAGCTGTTTGAAGTTTCCAATGGGAATGCAATCTCTCTCGGTGAGAGATCTGTGATCTCTTACGATCCGGATGTTTTGATCTGGCGCTACATGTTTGAGGGGCCGTTTGGAACCCTCGCTGATTTTAGCGCGAGCTTGCAGGCTCAGGTGAACGCTTCCAACGGACTTTGCTTTTGCGTGTTTGACGAGGCTTCTGATCGGCCGGTTGGAGTGGCAAATCTCATGAACAACAGTCCAGCGCACTTAAAAGTTGAGCTGGGAGGAATCTGGTACAGCCCGATTGTTCAGCGGACTTCAGCAAATACAGAAGCCGCGTACCTGATGCTGAAAGCTGTCTTTGGTTTGGGTTATCGGCGCGTGGAATGGAAATGTGACGTGAAAAATGAACGATCCTGCCTGGCAGCTCTCCGAATGGGTTTTAAGTTTGAGGGGATCCAAGAAAGCCACGTTATCGTGAAAGGGCTCAATCGAGATACATCGTGGTTTCGGATCTTGGAAGCCGAGTGGCCTGAAGTGAGGCGGAAGCTTGAAGCGCTATTGTATAAAAAGTGAGCATTCAGAAATTACATGAAACACGAACTGCCAAAGCGTTTTGCTCTGATCGGATTGCCAGGAAGCGGAAAGTCTACTTTCGCTGCTAAGCTTGGCAAACTCCTGCACATTCCCGTGCACCACCTGGACAGGCATATGTTTGAGCCAGGCGGGAAAAAGAGGGACAAGCAGGAATTCATCGCCGCTCAGAAAGCGATGGTCGATGAAGACTCGTGGGTCATCGAAGGGTGCTCGTTTTCTACTTTTGAAATGAGATTTGCGCGAGCGGAGACGGTCATCTACTTCCTGCTCCCGCGATTTGTCTGTTATTGGAGGCTGTTCAAACGGCTATTCGATTATGACAAATCGTTTGGGGGTTTAAGGGTTTTCAATTGGGAGCTTTTGAAGTACGTTTGGAATTTCGATCGGGAAAAGCGAGAAAGAATCGAAGAGCTCCGAAGGAAATATTCAGAACTTGAATTCTTGGTCTTTGGAAATCAGAGAGATGCTGATCAATACGTCGAAAAATTGAACAAGCTCATCCCCCTCTCTGCTCATGGTGAAATTCTATGCTAGTGTCTAATTATAAGTTATTTACAGCTATATTGAGTGTGATCCTTCCCAGCGAGCCAGGAATCCCGGGACGTTAATGAACACTTGCCAAAAGTTCTCTTTACAAGAGAATGGTGCTGTTTTATGGTAAGGCTGTGCTAAAAGATACAATTATCCAGCTTTTGAAAAGACATCTACAGGAATTGAAGCGCCGCTTTCGTGTTTCGTCTCTCTTTATTTTTGGTTCTGTGGCTAGAGGTGAAGAGAAATCGGATAGTGATTTAGATGTATTGGTGAGCTTTGATGGTCCTGGTACATTCGACACTTACATGGATCTTAAATTCTTCTTAGAAGATCTGATTAAGCGCAAAGTAGATTTAGTTACAGAAAAAGGTGTCTCCCCCCGACTAAAAGTTGTCATTGAAAAGGACCTGATTCGTGTCTCGTGATGTAGCTTTTTTTCTAGAAGATATCGAAAATGCGTGTTTGAAAATTCTCCGTTTTACCGAGCGAATGTCGTTCGCGGCTCTGATCTTTCCGTTGAAAGTTTACGAACACATTTTAAAGCCTGTTGAAATTTGAAGAAATTTATTAGGCTGAAGAGCCAGTTGCAAAAGTCCTGCCCCCAGCAAAATCGCCCTTTTGAGCTATTTTGCTCCTCCACCCCCGAGTCCTACTCGGCTGGAGTATGTGCCCCTAGGGTGGAGCAAGGCCGCCAAAGGCGGCGGGCAAACTGACTCAAAATCATCGATTTTTCTGAAGGCCGACTTTTGCAACTGGCTCTGAACACAAGTATTTAAAAATAGGTGTACCCGTGAATTTTCGCGATCATTACAATTTTGATGTCTTTTTGAGCATGCTGAGCATCTTGGATATTGGGGGTGTCCTCTATGACACAAATAGCGATTCTCTGTCCCGAGGTCTTGAGTATGATGCAACCCGATTGCTTCGGGATCAAAATTCTTTGAGCAAAGACTACAGGAAAGCTTGCGATAGACTGTCCAAAGAACTTGTTGCACCGCTCGCGGCTCGTTTATCTGAGCACGATAGGAGATAGCGGGACTTAAGGGGAAGCGTTTTCGAGTAATTTTTTCACAAACCAATCTCGAAAAACCTGAAGCTGGAGTGCCTCTTCTTTCGGTAGTTTGATTTCTTGTGCTAAGTTATCGACAGGTAATTCCTGCAACACCCAAGCAAGAGTCAATGGAGAAAAACCGGCGTCTTTTTGAGCAGCATCGGGAAGCGCCTTTTGCAAATTTCCTCCGGAACGAAGAAGCTCTTGCAGGTCGATCAAGTCTCGAATTTCCGATCTGCCGAGGAGAGCACACAGTTTAGTGACCAGAAGCTCGTGGAGGGAATCTACCTGAATGGGGGTGCCTCTACAGACCCACTCACGAGGAGGGTCAACAGGGGCAATATTTTCGGCTACCAGGTCAATTACTAGGCTCTCATTTTTTTGCTCGATGTTGAGTCGGCAAAAAGCGGGTTCGTTTTGGATGATCGAAACGGTGTACCCAGAGTTTTTCAGCAAAGAGATGGTGAGCTTGGGGATATCTCCCAGCTGAGGTTCGAGAAAAAAAAGGTCCAAATCGCGCGTCATTCGATGATGCGCATAGGCACCAATGAGGGCTCCGCCGCCGCTTAAGCGCCAGGCGACTTTGAGCTGGGCCAAAGTTTTTAGCGCCTGGCATTGGAAATCAGTCAAATTACCGCTGGACAAGGCCTTGTTCTTCCCACATACGCAAGAGCCATTCCCAAAATTTCAACTTATTCCCCAAGTAGCGCTTGAGATGTGGCCATAGCTCGGCAATTTCTTTTAAAGATAAGAAGGTAAATACATCATCCGGCTTGGCTTGTCTCATGAGCTTGCCAGCGAAATAGGCGCGGATTTGGAGATCTTTGTTTTTCAGTCGTTCGACGAATTCGGAGAGAGTGAGATCACAGTCCCAAAGAAAATAGGGCCTTCCTAAAGCGTCGCAGAGCTTTTTTGTTGGGTTTAGCATGGAAATGCTCCTCGATCTGAATCATCCGTGAGTTTAGAGTCGTTTGTCAACTAGGTTTTTTCTGTAGCACCAAAGTTGTCTTTACAAGAGACAAGCGCTGTTTTATCTTGAGAACGTGCTAAAAAGTGCGATTGTCCAGCTTTTGAAAAAGCATCTAGAGAAGTGGAAGCAATGATCCAGCTAAATCCTCGATTTTCTAAGCTCCGTGATGATTTTCTTTTGAAATCTGCTGACTATCTACTTCCAAGAGAAATCCTGGCTTTGAGAATGGTGGCAACTAAATTACGATTCCTTGTGGCAGCCGGACCTTTTTGTTGGTCTCGCTCTTTTCATTTGATCGCTACGCGACAATTCAGCCAATTGACTAAAGAATGCCTTCCCAATCTCCCTCTAGCATGGATTAATTCTGGCAAGATTGTCGATCGCAAAGAGACAGGAATGGTTAATCACAAGTGTGTTTCTCTTTTAATTTACTCCATTTTAGAAATAGAAGATCCTGGGTTATGTTGCAGCGTTGTTCAAGTTCTCCTTCAAAAAGGAGCTAACGCATCTCTTTATGGAATTCATAAAGTGTTCATCGCGAATATGCCATTGTTTCCTTTGCCTCTTGCAAAGAAAAGGAAAAACGCAGAATCCCTTGTCAAGTTGCTTTCTGAAAATGTTACGAAAGAACTTGAGCGAACAAAGGAAGCGCTTGAGCGAGCAAGGGAAAGAAAAGATCGCGACACAGTTAGCAAATTAGAAAACTTCCTGCAAGTATGTCTGCGCGCAGGTTCCTCCACCAATTCTGTGAGCAGAGATTTGCGTTAATTTTTTCTCATGGATTGAACGGCTTGTAATGCCCAGCTTTTCACTTAAGTGATTCGAGGGAGTGAGACGTTGCAGGTTCCGTATCGAGTGTGAGGTGTACTGGTGCTATCGACAGGAGTCCAATGTTATTAGAAGATGATCAGCATTGCTTTGCATGTGGGATGAACAATCCGGATGGCTTGCGCATCCAGTGGAAAACGGAGAATCGTTTCACCACAGCTGAATTTGTTGCAGATCGAAAATATCAAGGCTGGAAAGGCATCTTGCATGGAGGGATCGTTGCAACGCTTTTAGACGAAGCGATGACCCGGCTTGCCTGGGAGCTTTGGGGTGCTGTTGTGACGGCCGAGATCACAGTCCGTTATGTAGCTCCAGCTCGCATTGGAGAAACTCTCGTTGTGACAGGAGAGGTGGTTGCTGAATCGCGCAAAATTCTGGAAATGAAGGCTTCGCTTTGTGATAAGTCGGGAAAAAAGATCGCGCATGCAACAGGAAAAGTGATGAAGCTTAAGAAATAGGCCTTTAAGGTATTATCCACCTCTGGAACCTGAATAGTTACAATTTAATAGGCACTCAGTAAAATGGCCTCCTTTTTAGGGGAGTTTTGCCGATGCCTCTTTTTTTATCAGCTGCAGCAGTTTGTTTTATCGCTTGTCACGGCGGCCCTGCCGATCACTTTTCAACGTTCGCCCAAGACTTAAGTCAGAAAGGCTATAAGGTACAGATTTACGCAACAGGGCCTGCTTTAAAGAAATTTCAGGATCGGAACCTTGAGATCGTTATCCCGTTTGTCTTAGAAAATATTTCTGAAGAAGAGGCCGCTACTGAGCTTGCCAAGAGATGCTCTGGAGCAGCTGTTATCGTTACAGATGTGGGGCATGTATTTGATGTTTCTTTGCAAAAAGCTCTGAAGTATGAGGCTTCAAAGTCTTTACGATTAGCCTACTACGACAACCCTGAGGCGTATGTTCCCGGCGGGTATTCTTCTGTTGCTGCCAAGGTGATGCTTGCAGCCCAAGGAGTTTTATTTGCGAATGCCAATCTTGTGAAGACACCTCTTTATCAAGCACCTTCTCAAGAAGTTTATTTAGCTCCAGAAAAAAGGATTGGGCTTGGGTATTACCCAATCAGTCAGGCTGAAAAAATTGCCAAAAGACGAATGTCAGAGAAAAGCCATACTCGCGCTCAACTTTTTTCTAAATATTCCTTAGCAGATCGGGGCCAAAAGGTTCTGGTATATGCAGGAGGAAACAATGATGAGTATTTTTCAAAAGCTCTGCCTGCCTTTCTTCAATTCTTAAGCGAAGCTTCTCTGCAAGAGGATCTTTCTGATTTTGTAGTCCTACTGCAACAGCACCCCGGTGCAAAAGAAAAGAATTTCGATCTGAAACTTGTCCGACAATGGCTAGAACAACATGGCCAAAAAGCAAAGACTCCTCAATTTTTCATCTCTGAGTTTAATTCTGACGATGCTCAGGTGGTTGCCGATGGAATGCTCTATTATCAGACGAGCATGGGCCCTCAATTTGTTCTTGCAGGGATTCCGACGATTCAGGTGGGCCATAATACGTATGAAGACATCCTTGTAAAGAATAGGTTGTGTTCTACTGCAATAGATGTGGGTAGCTTGCGAACTGCTTTAGCTCGTTTGCGAGGAGATGTAAAGGCAGAGTCAGACAATGAAGCAATCATGCAGGGATTGGGTATCAGCCCTGATTGGGCGAGTAGGCTAGAATACGCAGTTAAAAATTTTGTTCCGACTGAAGATGTTGCTCAAGAAGAAACTCCTGAAACTCACTAAACGCAGCCTTGATTTCTGAGGTTCGATCTTTTTTGTCTTCATCAAGACATTTCGTCGCCCAAAGTCTCATGGAAAAAGGCGATGATTTGCTAGTCAATCTAAAATGATTTATATAACGTAAAGTTAAACAGTCAATTTTTTTGGCTAGACTCCCATCGGCTTGAACTATACAATCTCCTTTTTCCATGGCGAAATTACCTTTAGGCATACAGCATTTTCCTAACCTGAGAAATGAAGGGTATACGTACGTCGATAAGACGCGTCTTTTGCGCCAGTTAATCGAAGAGAAGCCAGGGTGTTTTTTAGCGCGTCCACGCCGGTTTGGAAAATCGCTTCTCGTGTCCACTTTGGAGGCTCTTTTCCAGGGAAAGCGGGATCTTTTTGCTGGATTGTGGATCGAAACTTCAGGCTACCAATGGCGAGAGTATCCTGTGATTCGCCTCGATCTATCGGCCGCTGTGGCAGATAATCCAAAAACTCTTGCCATTTCCTTGCAAGATGCCTTGAAAGCCGCAGCAGCTAGATATGGGATCGAAAATACAGAGCGTGAGTTCCCGATCTTGACTTTTTCTGCGCTGGTCGAAAAGTTATTTCATAAGATTGGTCCTGTTGTTGTTCTTGTGGATGAATACGATCATCCCTTGGTGCAACATGTCGAAAATCGGGAGCTCGCGGAGGAAAATCGGAAGTTTCTGCGAGCGTTTTATGCAAACATGAAAGCGCAAGAGCAATACCTGCGATTTGTGTTTGTCACAGGAGTTACCCAATTCACGAAGGTTTCTCTTTTTTCGGGATTAAACAACCTTCAAATGCTCTCTTTTCGGGAGGAGTATGCAGACTTGCTCGGTCTAACTGACGCAGAAATAAAAACCTATTTTTCTTCGAACATTCGAGATGTGGCTCAGCGAAGAGGGGAGACAGAGGAACAGGTTTTTGCGCTTTTAAAGACGTGGTATAACGGTTACTTGTATGCCAAATCAAGCTCGATTCCCAGAGTATACAATCCGATCTCAGTCTTTTCTTTTTTAAAGACTGCACAACTGGATAACTATTGGTTTTCTACAGCGACTCCCACATTGGCAATTGCTCTTGCAAAACAACGTGACTTTTCTCTTCTCAATCTGGAAGAAGATGTGCCTGCTGGAAAAGAGCTAGAAGAGGCTCATGATGTAGGTGTCATTGATATGCCGACGCTCTTGTATCAAACTGGCTATCTTACGATTCGCAAATATGACGAAAGGACACAGACCTATCTTTTGAATTTTCCAAACGAAGAAGTGAGGAGGTCTTTTCTCGATCATCTTCTTCGTGTGTTTTTCAATTCCTCTCCATCTGACATTCAGGGAACTTTCTACAAGTTGGCAAATTATTTAAAGCGTCATGATGTGGAAGGTTTCTTCAACGTGTTTAATCTGTTCTTAGAAACAATACCACATCAAATTCACAAGGATGCTGAAGGATACTACCACTCGCTCTTGTACCTATTCTTAAAAACGCTTGGCTTTAAAGTGGAAGCTGAAGTGTCTACGAGTCAAGGTAGAATTGACATGGTATTGAAGACCAAGACGGATATCTTTGTCTTCGAGTTTAAAATCAATAAAACAGCACAAGAGGCTCTCGATCAGATCCTGCATAAGGGATATCATACCCAATTTCAGATGGATGGGAGGCCAATTACATTGATTGGAGTCAATTTCGATCCCCTCTCTCGAAGGCTCAACGATTGGAAGAGCCAGCGTCCTTAGGGATCGTAAGGAAATAAATTTTACAATTTGGCTGGGGAAAAGTCGTCCAGATTTTGAGGATTTTCTCGAAGCAGGTATTGCTTCAATACCTGTGAGAAAAAATCGTCAATAGATGGATGGCTTTTCTCCCTGCAAAATTGTAAAAGTTATTTTCTTACGATCCATTAAATGGAAGAAGTTTCAAGAACGCATCGCGAAGGAGGCGGGTAGTTTCTTCCAACTGGCTTGCTGGATAAGAGTCGCGCACGGGGTGGTCCCACACGGCATTGGGCCAAGCTGGATCTTGGCGAAAACGGGCGAGGACATGCACATGCAGCTGAGGCGTCTTATTTCCAAGCCAGGCCACATTCAGTTGGTCGGGATGAAATTGCTCCCATAAGATCTGCTGAGCAAGATTTAGCTCTTGCCAAAGTTGCAGCTGATCGTCTTTTGACAGCTCAAACA
>CAYGHT010000002.1:0-14184 GCA_964349755.1 uncultured bacterium | reverse complement strand
CATGGGAATATGGATTTCACCGCCGTCAATGGTCATGCGAGAAATATTGGCTTTTCTTGGAACCAGAAAAATCCAGGGGTAATACCTTTCATTTTCCAAAAGCACTCGGCAGCACGGCAAGTCTACGATGAAGGTTTTCTTGGCTAAGTTGGGATGCAGCTCGAAGCTCATTGGAATCGCTCAATCAAAAAATCGGGCAGGTCTTGTTCAGAAAGGGCATTCAACACGCTCAATGAGCCTTTTTGGATTCGCTCAGCCATCACTCCTGTTTTCGTGACTAACGCGGCTGAGAGATGGGCTCCTTTTGCTCCTCGAATGTCTGTTTCCGGAGTGTCTCCTACCATGAGTATTTGTCTTTTCTCGATTGAGCTTGGCAACTGAGCGAGAGCCGTCTCATACGCCAATAAAGAGGGTTTGCCCACGTAATGGATCGGACAGCCAGCGTTCAGAAACAACGTTGCGATCGAGCCTTGCCGAACCACCAGCCGAGGGGGCAATCCTTCATGAGCAAATTGATCTGGATTGGCGCACAACACGGGAATGTGGTTGATGGCCGCTTGTTGGACAGCCGCGTGAAAGAGTGTAGGATCTTCTTGATCGAGATCGCCTATCTGGGGAACGCCCAGGTAAATGAAGTCAGCTGCCTCCAATGTCTCGGTTTGCTCGTACATCGTCCCATGAAAAAGGGGAAGATTGGGCTTCCCAAAAAGCCAAAAAGTCTTTCGCGGCGTAGCAAATGGAAGTCGGTCTTGAAGCAATAAAGACCTTGTGATCTCTCCTGAGGTCACGAAAAAGTGATAATGGATGCCCTGCAAAATCCCGTGTTTTGCAAGCTTATCGACTTCTTTTTGCGCAAGTTGCGTAGAATTCGATAAAATGCCTACTCGCTTTCCCTCTCGGACCAGCCGTTTCATCGCCTCAGCCGCTCCAGGCAACATCCCTACTTCGTTTGACCCCCAAAATACTCCATACGCGTCCAGCAAAAAGGCAGCATATCGTGGAACGAGACTGGAAAAGGGAAGAATTTCGGGTGCTTGTTTCATTGAACTTAAGCGAACATATCACATCGCTGAGTTGTAAGGCTAAGACATGATGCATCAATAAGTCAACTAACGAAGTCGAATTCGCCAAATAGCCAAAGTCCAGGTTCATTCATTCCGGACAAAATTCCAGTAGATCGCCGGGCTGACAATCAAGACAACGGCAAATCGCCTCTAAAGTTCCAAAGCGCAACGCCTTTGCTTTTCCGGTCTTGAGAATCGACAGGTTTTGCTCTGTGATTCCAATCGCTTCGGCCAATTCTTTGGAGCGCATTTTTCGCTTGGCCAGCATTACATCTAGGTTCACTAAAATTGGCATGAGATCACCTAAATTGTTGCGGCTTGTTCTTCGTGCAATTTGGCAGCTTCAGCGAAAATCCAGGAAACGAGAAGGATCGTCAGGCCAATGGCGAGAAGAGTCAACTCGTGAGTGCCAAATCCTATAGAAATCACTCGTTGGCCCGGAGGATTTCGGTAGGTGAGAATAAGGCTCAGCATGGCTTCGTGAATCGGATGAAAAATCTGGCCCCAAACAACAGCCCAACCCGCTTTTTTCAATCGGAGCGCATTGTCTGCTTTGAAAAGCTCAAGACGCTGGAATGCGTTGAAAATTTGGGCAAGGTAGATGAGAGCCGCTATAGAAAATCCCATGGGAATCAAATCCGCTAAGAAACAGAGGAAAGTTTGTGCCGCATTGAGGTCTTTGAATGTCCAGCTGATGTTGGCAAGCGTGGGCAGGACATCGAGTTGGAAGAATGGGGCAAGGAACGGATAGCCATTGGTGATCCAATAGCCCGCTTCAATGATGGGAAGTGCGATGCAAAGGCCGATTGCGGCCCATTTCAAGATGCGGCTGATGTGAATGATTTTGCTCATGGGGGGCGTCCTCCGTTTTGGTTAAAAATTGACATTATCGAAAAACGATCATTTTTAGTCAAATTTCAATCATTTTTATCGATTTTTCTGAAGGCCGACTTTTGCGGGCTGGTTCCTTAAGATGCTGAGCGGATCAGCACGCGTTTCCCTTGAAATGCAAATGCGAGGCAGAGAATTCGCTTCACGCCGCGATCGAGCAGTTCTTGAGCATAGCGCTTGTCCTCGATTTGCTTTAGGGCTGCCATGGCTGCAGCTTCTAAATCAGCGGGACCTTGCTGTTTGACTTTCTTGAATTCCATGATGATGCTCAGATCATTGGGGTTTTTCGCAATGAGCATTACGTCATAGCGGCCATAGCCGCTTTCTCGATTGGATTTTATTTCGTATTGACCTTTGAGTCCAATCAACATTCCCAGCACAAAGGCGTGGTAGATTTTCTCTGGATCTTCGGGAGACACATCGAAGACACTGACAGAAGAGAGGAAAAAGTCTTGGAAGATTTCCGAGAAGGTATCGACATCGCCACTGATCAGACTGCTGAGAAGCAAGTTGTATTGAGATTCTGCGAGGTTTTTTTCAAACCACTCTAGAATCATGGATCGATAAAGTTCGGTGACTTCCGCATTGGGAATTCGGAGCTCGCAAGGGACCCCGTAAGTGGGCGTTGACGCGATGGTCAAATAACCGCTAAAGACAAGCAGCGACCAAACGGTTCGTGGATTGGTTTTTAAATCGGTAAATACGATCCCTTCCTCAATGGTCTTTGCAATGGTTCTTCCTTGCAAAAGTTCTTCCAGGCCGGTTTTTAAATCATCAGGGCCTTGAGCAAAGAGTTGCTTAATTAAAAGGTTATCGCTGGTATTGACCCAGTAGGGCGCTAATGCTCCTTTTTTTCTGATGCAGCATAGAACGGACCAGGGATTGTAAATCCCCGTGCAAGATCCAATGCGATAGCCGTTGTACCACTCGCGAATCTGAGGGAGTTGATCGAGCATGTTGTACTCGGCAAGCAGCGCTTTGACCTCAAACTCTAGAAGGCCAAACTTATCTTGAAATTCTTCGCTCAAGATCGTGAACGTTTCGATGTTGTTGAGGCCTGAAAAAATGCTCTCCTTCGCGATCCGAAGAATTCCTGTAAGCACACCGCGCTCAAGAGAGGAGTTGTCTTTTAAACCAGCGGAGAGCCAATTGCGCAAGAATCCGATCAATTGGTCGTACGAGCCAGTTGCAAAAGTCCTGCCCCCAGAAAAATCGCCCTTTTGAGCCATTTTGCCCCTCTACCCCCGAGCCCTACTTGGATCGATTTTTCTGAGGCCAGGACTTTTGCAACTGACTCCGCCGCCATTAAAAAAAAAGAAACGACACATCCAAACAGTCGCGGGCTCATAGACCCTCTATAGCAATCCATTGACGGGAGAACAAGAAAAAACTTGCGGGATAAATTCCAAAGTCCCTATGGAACAAACTAATGGTTTTAAACGACATTCTAGACCAACTCACAGCTCTTCTCCAAGGAGTTCTTCGCGATCTTCCCAAAGTCCAGCGCGGCAATAAAACCGCCGCTCAGCGGGTCCGTACAGCGACCGTCAAGCTCGAAAAAGTCTCCAAGCGATTCCGCAAAGAATCGCTCCGCACAGAAAAAGTCGGTCTGGCAAAGAAGCGCTTCAAACGACGGCGCAAGCGCGCTTAAAATTCCTCAGTGATTTAAGTCCACACTCCGCTATACTCATCTCCCATGAAAAACGACCTTCCGCCAGAAACCGCAGAGCTCTCCATCCAAGCTTTTTCGCAGAAGGGCTATGGCGTCGCAGAGCTTCTCCGTCCAGCTCCGTTGCCTCCAATCGAGATCGAGGTTGCCCATACCCTCCCTCACGATCGGATCAAGCTGGAAATGCGGCGCAAACAGCGAGGAGTACGCAAAGGGCGCTTACTCGAGGTCCTTAAGCCCTCTCCAGAGCGGGTCGAGCCGCGCTGCAAACACGCCCGCGTGTGTGGGGGCTGCTGCTGGCAGCAACTCGCCTATCCAGCGCAGCTCAGAGAAAAGCAGGCTCGCGTTCAACAGGCCTTTGGTCCAAACGCCCTAGTGCGTCCCATCCTCCCAGCGCCTGCCCTCTTTCGCTACCGCAATAAAATGGAATTCACCTTTTCGGAAAACCGTGGGGGAATGCGCTACTTAGGCCTCATGATCGCCCAAGCAGAGCCGTATGTCTTCAACGTCGAAGAGTGCCATCTGGCGGCTTCTTGGGTCTCCGAAGTGCTGCAGAAGATTCGAGCCTGGTGGGAGGCGTCGGGACTCAAAGCCTATCATCCACACACCGATGAGGGGACGCTTCGCTACGTGACATTTCGTGAAGCGATCCGCACGGGCCAAAAAATGGTCATCCTCAACGTATCCGGGCGCGCCGAGTTTGCTCCTCCCAAAGCGCAGCTCGCCGCATTGGTGAGCGCGGTTGGTGAACCGATGAGCGTCTTTTTGCGCATCCACCAAACCAAAAAAGGAACCCCAACCCACTTTTATGAAATGCACCTAGGAGGCCCCGACCACATTCTCGAAACGCTCCAGCTTCAAAGCGGTCCGCTTTCTTTCAAAATTAGCCCCGCCTCCTTCTTCCAACCAAATACACTTCAAGCAGAAGCGCTCTACGACGCTGCGCTCGATCTCCTGGAGCCGCTTGCCCCGACCAGCATCTACGACCTTTATTGCGGCACAGGGACGCTCGCTATGGCCGCCGCACGCCGTTTTGGAGTTCCCGCTGTAGGGATCGAGCTCAGCCCGCAGGCAGTCCTCGACGCCCAAGCAAATTGCGCGCTCAATGGCATTTCTGGCTGCCGCTTTGAGCTGGGCGACGTAGGTCAAACCTTGACCCGCCTCAGCAAGGAGTCAGGATTTTTGAAGCCAGACGTCGTGATCGTTGATCCGCCGCGGGCAGGGCTTGACGCCCTGGCAATTTGTCACCTGGAGGCCCTTCGCCCCAGGGCCATTTTATACATCTCCTGCAATCCGCTGACCCAGGCCGAAAACGTCCGCGATCTAGAGCGAGCAGGGTATCGAGTTGTGGCGCTCCAGCCCGTCGACCAGTTTCCGCACACCTACCACATCGAAAATATCGCATTGCTCGTAAACGGCGCATTCCCGTATGCTAAGCCCTCATTGAACCTGAAGGATTAAACCATGAAAAAATTTCTATTCGCACTTCCCGTAGCAGCATTTGCTCAAGACGCTGCTCCTGCCCCCCAAGGTGGCATGTACCAAACGATCATCATGATCGGCGTCGCGCTCGTCTTTTTTTACTTCATCCTCTGGCGCCCCGAACAAAAGCGACGCAAAACCGCTGAAAAAATGCGCAGCGCCCTCAAAAAAGGGGATCGAGTCACCGCCATGGCCATCATCGGCACCATTGATCGCATGACCGACGACACCGTCGTCTTGAAAATGGTCGATGGATCCAAAATCGAAATGTTGAAGGCCGCGATTACCGATGTGAAGCAAGCCGCTGTAGAGCCGACTGTCGAGAGTTAAGTTTTCGTCGTTGTGGATGGCATTGAGGTTGCCGTGGAAGTGCTGGTTGAAGTTGTTGTTTGTGGCTTCGAAAGAAGGGCTTGTGCTGCTTCTTCTAGCCGCAGCTCTTTGACTGCATTTGGATTAGAGAAGAGCTGAACTAACGCCTCCATTTCTTCCTCGGCCCTTTTGCGCATCACTTGGAGCTCATTGGCTAGCCGCTGGTTTTCCTCTCGAAGTTGATGCACGAGCGCTGTGTTGTCGTCTACTCTTGCAGTAGTTGTTGTTGTCGTGGTTACAGGAGTCGCTGTTGAAGTGGTTGTGGCAGCAAGTTGTAGCAGAGCCATTGCGGCACCATCTTCATCTGCTGCTGTTGATTTCATGGCGGTTTCCCTGGCTCTAGTAACGCGAGATTCTCGGTCTGGGCTATTGAGTACTGTGAAAAGGTCAGTTTGCTCTTGCTCTTGCGTCTCAAGCTGAGCTTGCAGCTCCCGATTTTGTTCTTGAAATTCATCGAATTGCTTTTGGAGTCTAGAGCTGAGCTCGTCTCTTTCGTGAGTCAGCCGTTCAAGACGTGTGTTCAACGCCTTGTTGTGTGCTTGGAGCAGCTCCATTTCGTTGCGTTCAGATGGGGTGGGGAGGCTGCCATTTTCGTGAGTCAGCTGTTGAACGCGTGTAGTCAATGCCTGGTTTTGGTCTTGAAGTCTCTTTATCGCAGCGTTTTGTGTTTTAGAGCTTTCTTCAAACGACGCAATTGTTTTGGCTTGTGTTGTTTGTGTGGTTCTTGCTTGCTGGAGAAATTCCTTATATTGCGCGAGTTCGTTGGCAACTTGCCTGAGCATGTCTGTATCTCTATCGAATGCTTGTGCGCTCGCAACCGCTTCCTTCTTTAATTTTGCAATTATTTCTTGCAGCTGTTCGATCTGAGAGCGATTTTTTTGTTGGTCCTCGAGCTTTCTTCGAAGTAATTGGTTCGCTTGCGTTTGGGTTTCAAGCTCTGTGCGTATCTGACTTGTTTGTTGTCCAAAGGTTTCGGTTTGTCTGCGAGCGGTTTCGGCTGCATCTGTTTGATCTTGCAGGAGTTTTTCCAATTGGGCATTGGCTTTTTTGGCCAGAGCGAGCTGTTCTTCGAGCTGTGGATTAGGCGAGTTCGTGATTACGAGCGCTTCGGGAGGTTGCGTTTTGCTTGCTTGTGTAAGCTTAACGACTTGTTCTCTGAGTTCGCGTGCGTTTTGCTCTGCTATTTTGAGTTGAGCTTGGAGGGTAGAGAGCTGTCCACTCGCTTCTTTGAATTGCGAGAGGCTAGACTCAGCCTCTTTTCTTGCTCTAGCCGTACTCTGTTCTTGCTCTCTTAGCTGCTCTTGTGTCTGCGTGATCTGCTGGGTGAGTTGTGTATTGAGGCTGCTAAGCGGTATCGATTGCGATGTTTGTTCTTTCAGTCGTTTCTCAAGGCGGGTTTGCTCACCTTGCATTGCGTCGAGCTTATGAAGGGCTTCATTCAAGCTCTTTTCTGCAGCCGCGAGATCTTCTGCCTTCGTTTGGATTTGCGACTCAAGGGTCGAGACTTGGGCTCGTAAAGCGCTCTCTTGTTGATTTGGCTGCGTTGCCTGCCGCTGGAGAGCATCTCTGCTGGGTAACGCCCTAGCTCGCTCCGTTTGCGCTGTCTTTAATTGCTTTTTGAGTGCGCATATTTGTCGAAGTCGAAGTTGAGCCGCAGTTTTGGATGGTAGTGGCCTTAACTGAGGCGCAGAATTTGAGGTTTTTTTCTTTGGGCTAGCACGCTTCATTGGCTCCGCAGCTAACAACGCGGGCGCTGTCGCGACTCTTTCGGGCTTTGGAGCGGGCTGCGAGGGGTCGCCATCGCTCAGGATGTCTTGAACGAGCGTGCGCTGGTCGGGTGTCATCTCGGCGCTCTCGATTCTGCGAATGCGATGGCTCCCGTTGTAAATGGTGATGCATGGGTCCACTCCATTGCGCTCATACAGGACTTGCGTGAATGGGCCAAATGACTTGAGCTTAGCTTCGAACGCCGACTTTGCTCGCTCAATGAGCGCAGACTTCTTGGTGTTCTCTTCCGGGCTCAATTGCTGCTTTCGCGGAGTAGAATAGAATGCAATGCTATGTGTCATGGTATTAATGATATTATAACAAAAACTTTAATTGAAAGCAAATGTTAATTTTACGCGATTTAAACAATCTTGTCAGGATAACAGGCTTTTTTGGCCAGCTACACATAAAAACACAGGTAGTTGGCCAAAAGTTCTGTTGCGAATTTGGCCAGCTACCTATAAAATCGGGTGTAGTTGGCCAAGTTTTAAGGATCCAAGCCCTATGATCGCTCCTAAAAAAATCAAAAAAATGAAGGACTTTGTCGGTCGTAAAGCGGAATGGAAGCGCCTTTCTGCTCTTGACGAGGTAGGTGGGGAGCCTGCGATTTTAGTGGTCTATGGTCGCCGAAGGATTGGGAAAACGGAGCTTCTAGAGCAAGTGTTTGCCGAGCGCAATATCTTAAAATTTGAAGGGATCAGAGGAAAATCGCAAGAAGAGCAAAAAGCGCATGTTTTGTGGCAATTCTCCGAGTATATGCAAGAGCCTTTGCTCGCTAAGCTTAAATTAGAGACTTGGGTAGAGATATTTAAGCTGATGAACGATCGGATTCCGGACGGAAAGTGGACGATCTACTTCGAAGAGGTGCAATGGCTTGCCGATTATAAGGACGCCTTGATCTCGGAGCTCAAATTTGCCTGGGACAATTACTTTCGTCATCGACAAGGTTGGATTGTTATTTTATGCGGATCTTCCCCTTCATTCATCATCAACCATGTGGTCTTATCCAAATCTCTGTACAACCGCTCTCAACACGAATTGCATTTGAAAGAATTTGGACTTGATGAAACAAGGCAGTTTTTGGCGCCCAGATCCCATCGTGAAGTCATGGATGCGTATTTGACAGTTGGTGGAATTCCGGAATATTTAAAGTGGTGCAAAACGTCCTCTTCCATATTTACCAGCATTTGCAAAAACGCCTTTACTCCAGACAGCTTCTTCTCAAGAGAATTTGAGCGCATTTTTGTCAGTTCATTCGCTGAAAATAAACACTACAGAGCAATCATTCAATTTCTTGCGAGCGTCCGTTTTGCAACACGAGAGGAGATCCTGAACTTCCTCAAGATTTCTTCTACCGGAAGCTTGAGCGATCTTTTAAAAGACATCGAGCTATGCGGGTTTATTGAGAAGTATACCCCTTATAACTTGAATGAAGAGAGCAGTTTGTCCCGTTATTGCATCTCCGATCATTATCTGCAGTTTTATTATAAGTTTATTAAACCAATTGATTCAGAAATTCAACGGGGTTTTTTCCAGGACAATCCGATCTCGGCCATTCAAGTGGATGCCTATCAGAAATGGCTTGGGTTTGCTTTCGAACGATTCTGTCGTCATCGAAATCAATTAGTCGCAAAGATCTTAGGCTTTCAAGGGATCCACTACCGCGCAGGCGCTTTCTTCAATAAAAAGACACAAAAAAATGCCCCTGGCTTTCAGTTTGATTTAGTCTTTGATCGAGACGATCGAGTCATCACACTCTGTGAAATCAAGTACGCACAAGCAAAAATCGGAACCACAGTGATTGAAGAATTCGAACGAAAACTCGAGCTTTTTCCCAATCCAAAAAAGAAGACGCTTCAAAAGGTTTTGATCACAACAGAAGGGGCCAATGATGCTTTGATCACACGCCATTACTTCGATCGCGTGATCACCCTCGACGATCTGTTTGCAGCGGATGTTTAGAGAAGGCGGAACATTAGCGAGCTTGAATTGCCGTCTCTTCAAACACATCGCCGGTGATGCCGACTGCCTTGATCGATGCCGACTTACGGTCCATTTCGACGCAATATACGTGGTTTTTGCGGTCTGTTACCTTTAGGTACCACCGATTTTGGGCGATTCGAGGAGTGACGCCCCAGGCCCCGTCCCCAAAGTACAGGGTGCCTGCGGGGTCTACTTTCCCGCCCTTCAGCGGGTAGGTCTCCTTGAAGGTATGGCTGTGGTGCTCGAAGGCGGCTTGAAGGGTGTGTTGGTCAAATAAAGGGCACCAGTGGGTGCGCACTTTCTTAGCAAGGGAGTCTTGGTCGGAGTAGAACGAGGGGTAGGCTCCGACATGGTAGATCGCCCACACAAAGGGGACATGATCCCGGTTTGCGAGCGCTTGGTCGAGCCAGAGCGTTTGGCGGCCTTGGACGGGGTGGAAATGGCCTGTGTCGAGTAAAACGAGGCTCAAATACGTCCCAAAATCGACAGTGCGGTACAGCTGTTTTGCTGGAAATGCGAAGAGATCGAAAAACAGGGCGTAGTCGTCGGGGGCAATGTCGTGGTTGCCGGGCACGACGAGGAAGGGGATGAGTCTACCGCCCGCGCCTACCATGAGCTCTTGCCACTCGGCGAGAAATTGACGCCATTTTTTTAACGGGTTAGAGCGCAGTTGAAGGGGAAGGGGGTTCAGCGCGTATGCTAAATCGCCGCCGAGCACAGCAAAGAGCGGCTCTAGCTTGGCGGCTGTTTGACTCATCTTGCGAAAGAGTTTGGGAGAGCCGTAGAGATCGCCCCCAATGAGAAAACGGAGCGGCTCTGTGAGTTCTTGAGGGGCTGTGCGAAAGGCGTAGGTAGTTTCTTCATCTGCCAGACGGAAGTGATAGAGAGTGTCTGGCTGAAGGTTGGTTAAAGAGAGCGTGTGAACGAGGAGGTATTGATCGCCAAGAGGACGATGTGTCGCGTGAGAAGTCTGCCAGGAGCCGTCGGGCTTTTGAAGATGGAGCGCATCTGTTTCGGTGTCCGGCTCTGCGTGCCACTGCACGGTCATCGTGGTCGTAGGATCGTCATACCAACTTAAGTACAGGGCGCTGACGTTTGCGTGGGCGCAAGCGGCAATGAGCCAGCAAAGTAAGGAAATGGCAAGACGGACCATTTCCTCACAGTAGCGTAACTCCATAAATGGAGCATGGAATTTTTGGATCGAGGCGAAGTTAGCTTTTTTAAACCGCTACGTTCGGATCTCGGAGTACGAGCATTGGTGACCCTGTGAGGCCGTTGTTTGAAATCACAACCAAGCTGTTATCAAGCGGATTTGGTGGTGTGTAAACCTGAACGAATCGGTTGTATCCCCCTGACGTGACACGTTTAATAGTTTGCACTGTATTCCTTGCATCGATAGAAAATACTGAAGGATTGTTTCTTTGAAGCGGAAAAAATCCAATGGTTACCGAATGCGTTTTTCCAGCTTGAGTCACCCAAAAATGTGTTTCAGTGGTTGCATTATCGAGTCGATAAAGACATTCTGTGTAGTCATAATTGAATCTCAATTGATTCGAAGCTAGGTAAAAAGAAGGGCTGCCTCTTGTTGTAAGAGAGGTCGGACGGGAATCTTTTTGGTCTTCAAAGCGAATGTTTTTTAACAAGACCTCGTCGCATTGAATGTGTCCATCGGAAGCGACTTTTAAGTTTAGCCGCGTAGTCCAAGAGACAACTTCGTGATGTTTTAAGAAGAAACACGAGCTTTTCTTTGCGGCTTCAAGAGCGGCAATCCAAGCAGAGTCCTCGTAGTGATCTGCAGCGTATTTTGCGAGCACAATGTGAGAATCGTTAACCAAATATTCACCAATGAGACTGGTGAGTGGTTTCAAAAATAGCTCCCGTATTATCCATGTTTCAAGCTCTTGCGCTTGAGTTACTGGCTCTTGCACTCGGGCAGCTGGTGTCGTTGTCGTAGTTACGGTTGTCGTTCCGGTGGCCATTCAATTTCTCCAGTTTAAATTTAGCAGAGGTCCAATAGACTAAAGCAAAGCCGCCATTTTTCCCAATAGCTGGAGATGGCGCGCATGGACCTCTTGCGTTTCAAGTTTTTTGGGTTTCCAACGGATCGAGCAACAAATCTCGGTCAGAAAGGTCTGTTTGCGGGTTGTGCTTAAAAGTTGCTTCGGAAGTTATTTTAGGTGAAATGCTTACTAACAAAATGCCAGAGTTGGGAGCTTGATTGTGCGGACGTCTTTGATCGAAGAGGGCACTGAAGTTCGGGAAGAGTCTATGAGAGTTTGACTTTGCAGATGTCTTGTTAACCGGTCCGTTCGGATCTTGGAGTACGAGCATTGTTGACTCTGCGTCGCCGTCGCTTGGAATCACAACCAAGCTGTTATCAAGCGGATTTGGTGGTGTGGCAATGTGAAAGAATCGCTCGACTACTCCTAACATAACACGCTTAGTAGTTTGCACTGTGTTCCTCGCATCTATAGAAAATACTGAACGGTTTGTGTCTTTGGAGCAGAAAACTCTAATGGTTACTGAATACGTTTTTCCAGCTTGAGTCACCCAAAAATGTGTTTTAGTGGTTGCTTGATCGAGGGGATAATAACACATTGTTAGGAGAAGAGACCATTTCCGTCGATTCGAAGCTAAGTAAAAAGGGTGGGATCCGACGCGGATCTCCGGCACTGGACGCTGATCTTGGTCTTGAAAGCGAATGCCTTTTAACAAGACCTCATCGCATCGAATGTGCCCATTAGAAGCGACTTTTGAGTTTAGCCGCGCACTCCAAGAGACAACTTCGTGATATTTTAAGAAGAAACACGAGCTTTTTTCTGCGGCTTCAAGAGCGGCATTCCAAGCAGAGTCATTGTAACGGTTCGCAGCGGACCTTACATGCTCAAGATCGTCATCGTGAACCAAATATTCGCCAATGAGACGGACATTGGTGTGTGATCGCGGACATACAGTCTGCTGCATCCACGTTTCAAGCTCTTGCGCTCGGACAGCTGGTGTCGTTGTCGTTACGGTGGCCATTCAATTTCTCCAGTTTAAATTTAGCAGAGGTCCACTAGACTAAAGCAAAGCCGCCATTTTTTCCAATAGCTGGAGATGGCGCGCATGGACCTCTTGCGTTTGCTCGGGCTCTAATTCTTTTTGGGTGAGTAGATTTAAGTCGAACAGGTGGCGGGCGAGATCGTTTGCGAGCTCTGGTTGTTTCACGGAAAGTCGCAGGGCTGCTTGGACGAGCTTGTTGTTGGTGTTGACGACGAACTTTTTCTTGCGCGTGAGGGTGTGGGTTTTTCCTTGGGCGATTGCCATGTAATCGCGGAAGCGTCGCTCTTCTTCGTCGAGAAGCACGAGGCCGGTTAACGAATCTACGGCGAGGCTTTTGGCTTCGACCTCGACGTCTTTGTTGTCGATGGCTTTGCCGATGAGCGCTGCGATGTGGGCCGATTCTGATTTTCCTTCGGCGTCAAGGAGTGTCTTTTCGCGGGTGGCGTCGAGGAGCGTTTCTTCAAGGGCGCTGTCGAGGCGCTGGAACTTGCAGGAGAGCTTCCGTTCGAGGTGGTGGATGACCGAGGTGTCGATCCCTGCGTTGGTGTAGAGGAACTCGACGCCCTTCGCTTGGAGGGCTTGGGAGACGGAGGTTGCGCTGTTTTGGGGCGTATATAAGACTTTGCCGCCGGGATTGCGCGCGAGGTGTTCAGCGGCGGTGGTCCATTCGCTTTTGCTGTTTTTCCAAAGCAAGATGTCTTGAATGCGCTCGTAGAACTTATCGTCTTGTAGAGCGCCGAGTTTGATGATCGGCTCAATGTCAGTCCAGGTGGCCAAGAAAGCGGTTTTGTCGCTTTTGTAGAGCGAGGTGAGGCGATCGGAAACTTTTTTGGCGATGTGCGCTGCGAGCTGGCGCACATTTTTGTCCACTTGGAGGGTGGAGCGCGATACGTTGAGTGGGATGTCTGGGCTGTCGATGCATCCTCGAAGGAGCGTCAGGTAATCGGGCAAGATTTCTTTGCAATGATCTGCGACAAAGACCCGATTGCAATAGAGCTGAATGGTCGAGCTTTCCGCATCAAAGCGCCTGTGCACTTTGGGAAAGTACAAGATGCCCTGCAAGTGAAACGGGTAGTCGACATTGAGATGGATCCAGAACACGGGATCGGGGTCTTGAGGAAAAAGAGCTCGGTGAAAATCTAAATACTCTTTGTCGGTGCATTCTGAAGCGCTTTTGAGCCAAAGCGGCGCTTTGTTGCCAAGGGGTTTGTCATTGAGCATGATGGGGAACGGCAAGAACTTGCAGAATCGCTCGAGGAGCTCGCGGATTTTGGCTTCCTCGAGATACTCTGCACTCTCTTTATCGACGTGGAGTGTGATTGTGGTCCCGCGGCTCTGTCGTTTGCCTGCGTCCATCGTGTAGCCGGACGCTCCATCTGAGCTCCAAAATACAGAGGCGGCTTTTGGGGCGTGAGACAGCGTGTCGATGTCCACTCGCTCAGCAACCATGTACGCTGAATAAAAGCCGAGGCCAAAGTGGCCGATGATGGGGTCTTTTTCCGTTTGGGAGCGGTACTTTTCGATGAATTCTTCGGCGCCGGAAAATGCGATCTGGGCGATGTACTTCTCGACTTCTTCAGCGCTCATCCCGATGCCTGAATCGCGAATCTCAATTGTTTTCTTTGCTTTGTCGACTGTGATGTGGATTTGGAGGTCGGGCTCGGGGGCGGCGGGCAACTCGCCTTGAGCGCGGAGAATGGCGACTTTGTTCAGCGCGTCGCATGCGTTGGAGACGAGCTCGCGCAGGAAGATGTCTTTATCGGAATAGAGCCATTTTTTGATGATCGGGAGGATATTTTCACTATGGATTTTCAGGGTGCCTGTCGTCATAGCCATCCGTATGTTGAAAGTTGTCGGTGTAACTCGTGATTGCGACCCAATTCTTTCCTGAAATAGACCGCAATCACGGATGTAAGG
>CAYGHT010000001.1:12360-41152 GCA_964349755.1 uncultured bacterium | reverse complement strand
CACTAAAGCGGCGTATTCACTAGACGTCAGTGGATGCAAACTCAACCTCAAAAATCATGGTGGCAAGCGGCGCGAGATGGATCGAAAAGCCAGACTCGCTGATGCCAATGTTCGGATTGCACTTGCCCGAACCTCCAAATGCCATATCATCGGTGGTGAGACGCTCGCAAATGGCGCGCACATTCCGAAGACGAATCTGGTAGTTTTCCCGATATTCTGGAGTAAAATTATGCACAAACGCAAGGACTTTCCCACCGCCTTTGCGTAAGTAGGAAATGACCGATTGGTCGGCGTCCGCAAAGTCGATTCCTTCGTACCCCTCAAAGCTGAAATCGTTCCAGAGCGCTGGGTGCGTGCGGTACAAGTGATTGAGCGCGCGGATGCACGCTTGGAGGGTCGCATGCGGCTCGTACTGAAGCAGCGGCCAATCGAGCGCTCCCTTGCAGTCCCACTCGCTCCAAGCCCCAAGCTCCGCCCCCATGAAGAGGAGCTTTTTGCCTGGATGGCCGATCATGTAGCCGTAAAGAAGGCGGACGTTTGCAAATTTTTGCCAATCGGGCCCGGGCATTTTGGAGAGTAAACTCCCCTTCATGTGGACCACCTCATCGTGCGAAAGAACAGAGATGAAATGCTCCGAGAAAATGTAGAGCAAACTGAAGGTCAGATCGTTTTGGTGATGGCGCCGATGAATCGGATCTTTCGCAAAGTAGCGAAGCGTATCGTTCATCCAACCCATGTTCCATTTGAAATCAAACCCCAATCCTCCTTGAGAAACAGGAAATGAGACGCCGGGAAAGGAAGTCGACTCCTCTGCCATCATGAGGACGCTAGGAAACCGCTCGTGCACGATCGAATTGAGGTGCTTGAGGAACTCGATTGCCTCGAGGTTGTAGTGGTTCCCATCTGAATTTGGAATCCACTCTCCTGGGTTTCTTCCGTAATCGAGATAGAGCATCGAAGCCACCGCATCGACGCGAAGACCATCGACATGACACACATCGAACCAAAAGAGGGCATTGGCGATGAGAAAATTGGACACTTCCTTCCGCCCGTAGTTAAAGAGGGCCGTATTCCAGTGAGGATGGATCCCTTTACGCGGATCCTCGTGCTCATAGAGCGCCGTCCCATCGAAGCGAAGCAGTGAAAATTCATCCATCGGAAAATGGCCTGGCACCCAATCGAGAAACACGCCAATCCCCTTTTGATGAAGATGATCCACAAAGAATTGAAAATCGGCCAGCGTTCCATAGCGACTCGTCACCGCGTAAAAGCCAGTGACCTGATAGCCCCACGATTCATCCAGCGGATGCTCCATGATGGGAAGAAGTTCGACATGGGTAAATCCCAAATGAAGACAGTAGTCTGCAAGATCGGGCGCAAGGGCCCGAAAATTGGGAAATTCGCTCCCGTAATTCTTCCACGAACCGAGATGCACCTCGTAAATGTTGATGGGACCCTCGCAAGCAGACGCCCCGCGGCAAGAGAGCCAAGTCTGATCTTTCCAAACATGCGACTCAACATCGCAAACGATCGAGGCCGTTTGCGGCCGAAGCTCCGAGAAGAATGCAAACGGATCGCTCTTGATCAGCCGTGTGCCTCGTTTATTCCAGAGCTCGAACTTGTATTTTGCGCCCCCAGATAACCCGGGGACAAAAAGTTCCCAGATTCCAGAGCCACCCATCGAGCGCATCGGATTGATCCGCCCATCCCAGTGATTGAAATCGCCGATCAAGCTGACCTGACGCGCATTCGGCGCCCAAACAGCGAAGTGAACGCCCGCAATTGCATCGACAACGCGCACGTGGGCCCCAAGAACGCGGTAAAGTTCGTAATGACACCCCACGCTAAACAGATACGCATCCATCTCTCCAACGAGAGGAGCAAATGCGTAAGGATCCGCGCCAAGAGAGCCGTCGCTGTGATAAATCCGGTAATCGGCCTTGGAGAGCGGCGTCGGCGTATTGTACTCAAAAAGGCCACGCGCATCCACCTGAGTTGCCTCCACGATGTGGCCAAACACCTCGAGATGTAATCGCTCTGCGCCTGGGCGCCAGAGGCGAATCGTCGTTTCATGCAGCCCGAGAACGCGATGCGGATCACACTCGCAAGATTGGAAAAGGGCTGTGGCAGTCATAGCCCCTCAAGTTAGCGAAACAAATTATTTTTGGAAACGATCGAAGTGAGTTGCGCCGTTCTCGAGACGTCGCCGGAATGTGCGTGCGTGAGGTTGAAAGACGAACTCCGGCGCAGTCTCGCTGTGAAGCACCATTCGGTAGATGCTGTGTTTACGCCACTCCAGATCGAGAAGGCCATGGGGCGTACGAAACCCGACAGCTCTTCCCGCCTCCCACGTGCGGGGCAATACAGGCAAAACCCGATCGCCATCGAGAAGCCACGAGCGGATCTTGGCGTAGATCGCGGGGAGCAGCGAGAGCGGATCTTTGCACTCCGCAAGTTGAAGCGGGATCCCCTGATGAAGGGGATCCTCGAGCTGAGGCACAAAGAGCCCAGAAAACGCCCCTAAAAACAGAGCGGTGAGGTTCTCTTCTGCAAGCGCGCACGGCGCTGCAGGCACTTTCTGGCCAAGGACGAAGAGAATGGGGGCGATCTCAGCTAAATCGAGCTCGCACCGAAAGCGCTCGACGTTTTGCGCAGCGGTGCGCCCAAGAGAGATGCGCTCGAAAAGCGGCTTCTTCTCAAGCCATAGGCCACCCCGAGCGAGCATCTGCGAACTCTTTGGAGCCACAACGGCATCCCCAATGCGAATGGGCCCCGGAGCACGGTCTAAAAACAGCGAGAGGCCATCTCCATTCGCCTGGAGCGCGTAGCGAAAATACCCTTCAACCGCCTTGCCCCACACCCACACGCACTCCTTCTCCAAGTCCATTTGAACGGTGAATTCGCGCACCGGCCCCGTGAGTCCGATGGGAAAATCGCCCATACCCAGAACGCGAAGAAGCGCAGGGAACGGCTCCACTACCCACGCGCTTCCAGGCACAAGACAGGGCGTCCCAGGCCTGTGGGCAAATGGGCGTAATTTTTCGTGAATTTGGATCATTGGACGGTGCCCTTTAGCCCTTCAGGCGTGTTTTCCACCAGCTTACACTCCACAATCGCATTGGGCGGCGCATCGGTGTCTGGAATCAGCACGTTCAGAAAATTGGCCGTATGGCCGCAGGGCGTCTTTTCGCTTTCCTCGAGCAACACACTCATGGAGCGTCCCACGAAACGTTCCCGAAGTTTAAATGCGGCGCTCTCGCCCAAGCGAAGCAATTCTTGTTTGCGCGCATGAATGACATCGGGTGGAATTTGATTTGGATAAAGCGCCGCCCGCGTCCGCTCCCTTGGCGAATAGGGAAATACGTGAATTTTGGCAAATTGCACCTGACGCACCAGATCGAGCGTCTCTTCAAAATCGGCGTCTGTTTCACCAGGAAATCCGACAATGATGTCCGTCGTAACCGTAAAATCGCTCTGACGGCGAGTCATTTTCTCCACCGTCTCCATGAAGATTTGGCGCGTGTATTTCCGATTCATCCGCTTGAGCGTCACATTCGAGCCCGCCTGCAAGACGATGTGCATGCTCGGACACGTGTGGCGGCCCTCTAGGACCGCGGAGGCCAGATTCTCATCCACCTCATCCGGATCAATCGACGAAATTCGGAGCCGCTTTAACCCTACGAGCGCATCCACTGCGCGCACCAGATCCGCTAACTTGCCGCCCCCATCAAAATCACCCACATTGATCCCCGTCAAAACCACTTCCTTGTAGCCATTGGCAATCAGCCCTTGAACTTCTAAGACGATCTCCGAAATCAAGCGAGAGCGAGAGCGCCCCCGCACATAGGGAATGATGCAGTACGTACAAAACGAGTTGCACCCATCTTGCACCTTCACAAACGCCCGCGTATGCCCATCAAACGTCTCAATGCGAAATTCAGGAAGGTTTTCTTGGTTAGGAAAGAGCTCCTCGATCAGTTGCTCTTTACGCGCATTGGGAATGACTTGGAGCCGATCGCTCAAGCCAAGCAGGGTTTTTGTTTCCTTCTCCGCCATGCAGCCAGTGACTGCCACCGTTGCGTCCGGATGGTCGCGCAGTAGCTGCCGAATCGAGCGGCGCGAAGAGCCATCCGCAGACTTCGTCACCGTGCACGTGTTGACAATGCAAAGATCCGCTTTTTCATCCTCAGCCGCCGCCCGATACCCAAGCGCCCGAAGCTGGTCCGCATAGCCCTGCGACTCGTATTGGTTCGTGCGACAGCCAAGCGTCGCGATCTTGAAGGTTTTCATGGGGGGAGGATCATGCCATAGTGGCTAGAAAAAGAGCTAGCGCGCATTAAGGCGCAAAAAATCAAACTACAGCGGCTAACACGGGCGCGCAAGTGAATCCGACTCTGGCTTGAGCGGCTCTGGAAGCCGTAAATTTTCGAGACGGCTTCGTAAATCTTTTAAGTCATTCAAGTCTTGTTCGGAGAATCTACGATCCTCCCAGTTGAGAATAGGATAAAATAATGATTCTGGAAGCGCGAGTCCTTGGGCACGCTTTCCAAGAAATTCGTTTATCTGTTTTACGATTCCACACCGTCGGTTGTGAATCAGCGCGCAAAGGTTGCTGCACGCGGTTTGGAGTTCTTGTTTGAGCACTGCCAAATTTTGTGGCTCCTTCAAATAATGCTTTTTGATCGCGTAAAGCAAAGTGTCGATATCCTCCATTTGCTCATCCGCCTTGTCTCCGTTTACATCCAAAAGCTTTATGAGCGAATTCCATTGACGAAAGTCTTTGAGTTGCGCAACCACATCAATCCCTTCTCGTTTAAAAAACGTTCGACTTTCAGCTAACTCAAGTCGCATGGAGTGAAATGAATCCTTTTGCAGACACTCGTCGAAACGGTTGACGCGGAGCATCGAGTGACTTAAACCCACCTGATCTGGCTGTTGGCACGGCAGCAGATAGTCGCCCCCAAGTGCTTGGAAGAACTTAAAATTCCCGATCCTCAGACACGCTTCGATCCTCTTCGTACACGCATCGCTCACCAACGGCATCTGATCCCGCGCCGTCCAACCTTCCACTCTGCTGTAAATCAACCCTGCATCCAAAGGATTGAGCAACGCTCCATAAAGCGCGATCCACCACAGAGGCCCAAAGGGACAGCCAACAACTGCATAAAGCCCAATCTTGGCGATGTTTTTAAACGCTTCGGCAGTCACATGAACAACCTGAAGCATGACTTGCTGTGCACGGGAAGGTTTGAGGCTGGTTGGATCTTTCGACCACGCTTGCAAGCGAAGCAGCCAAGCATTCTCCGCATTGTTCAGTCCAGGCTGGACGAAATCTCCTACAACCAAACACGCAAGCCGATAAGGAATGCGGAAGAAGGGAATGACGAGCTGCGCAATGAGGACGTAAGAAAAAAGCCATCTGGCATGGGGAATAACGTCTTCGGTCGGATCGCCCGCCCAAGCAACCCCAAAAATTTCATCCGATCCTTGCCGACGGCGAAGCGATTGCTTCTGGTTGCCCAAAGGATCGAGCACTGGCTCCCAGGTAAAACAACTCGGGAACCATGGTTGGGGGAGTGCAGGTTGAGGGAGTTTAGCAGGCGTCATGAGACCGATTCCTTAAAAACCATCTAATTTTCGAGGAAATTTTAACATGAAAACGAAGATTACATCAACGCTAAAGTATTTGCTTAACGAAGCTGCGATGAAGCTTAAAGTTTTGCTTGGATTTCCCCCTTTATTTTTAACGACGCATTCCGCTACGATTCCCCAGCTTTAAGACCTAACTGGAGTATCCCCCATGCAGCTATCCGCAGAGAGCTTTACCACGATTGCCTTCACCATTTTCTTCGTTCTCAACGCCACGGGACAAATTCCGCTCTTCCTCGCGATGCTTGGTCGATTCGATCAAAAAAGACAGCTCCGGATCATCACGCGAGAGATGATCGTGGCGCTTCTCATCTTGCTTCTCTTCACGTTTTTTGGAGATTGGATCCTCAAAGTACTCGGCATTTCACAACCGGTCATTGCGGTCGCGGGAGGCATTTTGCTTTTCTTGATTTCGCTGACGATGATTTTCCCAAAACCTAACAATCCTCAAGAGGCATTCACACAAGAACCGATGATCATTCCGCTCGCAATTCCGGTCATCACAGGCCCTGGAGCCATCACCACGGTGATGACCTATGCCCACGAAACAAACAATCCCATGCTCGTGGCAATTGCCGCTTTTTGCGCATGGGTTCCTTCGCTTGTGGTTTTACTGCTCGGCTCTTACATCAAGAACCTGCTCGGAGAGCGAGGCCTGATGGCCGTCGAACGGCTGGGCGGAATGCTCGTCTGCTTAATTGGGATCAATATGTTCGTCACGGGGCTCTTGAAGATTGTGAAGGAGTTCTTTCACATTGTGGTGAGCTGAAGCCCAAGATTGGTTCATCGCTTGTAAGTGACATTCGATGACCTCCGCAGCGCCTTCCGGATCGTTGTCGATGAGACACTCAACAACCGCGGCGCTGATTAACTCTGGGTCCAAAAGCTTCTCTCTAGGATCAAGCTCTGTAATCCCGATCCCCTGTTTAATGCGCACATGGCTCTTATTCATCTCAATACCCCTCCATCTCCCCCGGCACGAGCAGCCCGCACGCTCGAAAGGAAAAGAATCGCTTGCCGCTTCCTATGATCACGTGATCGATGAGCGGGATTCCGACTACCTGGCCAGCAGAGCGGAGCAATTGTGTCATCTCGATGTCGCTGACCGAAGGGCTTGGGTCTCCTGAAGGATGGTTGTGGGCTACAATCACGCTGTGTGCGCGGTGGCGGATGGCGGCGCAAAAAATCTCGCGGGGATGCATGAGCAATTGGTTGAGGGTTCCTTTGCCGACGAGCTCTTTGTTGAGCAAGGCTCGCCGAGCATCGCGAAGCAAGACGTACAGCACTTCGGATTTTTCGTCTTGAAGCTCGCTTCGGATGGCGGCGATTGCTTTTTCTGGAGTGTCGATGAGGGGACGCTCTAGAGCGGGAGGGACCACCCGTTTCCAAAGAGCAAATGTAGCTTGAAGCCGCACTCCTTTTGCTTGCCCGACTCCTTTGATCGCCAAAAGCTCTGGAAGCGTGGCTTCGACGAGCCGCTCGAGCGAACCGAAGTAGATGAGCAGCTCAGATGCAAGCGCGAGCGCAGAGCGTCCGCGAGTGCCATTCCCAAGCAAGATGGCGATGAGTTCAATCGAAGAAAGCGCCGCGGCCCCTTTTTGCATGAGCCGCTCGCGCGGGCGCGCTTCGATGGGCAAATCGCGAATGCTCATGGGGCCTCTTTCCATTCGAAGGCAGCGACTTTACGCGCCAGATCATTGGACACCTCGACATCGAGGAGGACGTCGTTGTCTTGATAGTCGACGGAAAAGACTTTCCCCTCTTTCATGATTTCGCTCACGAGGGCGTAGTGGCTTTGCGCAATGCGCAGGCGCATTCGTTTGCGAAGCAGCGAAATCTCGCCCATCATCCGCTCGAGCAGCAGATCAAAGCCAACGCGTTGCAGCGCGGAGAGTGCAACCGTCTTAGGGTATCGAAATCGGAGCTTATCGAGAACCACCCGCGAGGGGCATTGATCGATTTTGTTGAGGATGTACAGCTGCGGGTGCTTTTCGGCTCCGAGCTCTTTGAGCACATCGCATGTGGTCGCAACTTGCATCTGCACATGTGGATTGCTCGCATCAATCACGTGAAGCAAAATGTCTGCTTCAATCGCCTCTTCGAGCGTGCTTTTGAAGGCGGCGACAAGCAAGTGGGGCAGCTTGCGGATGAAGCCGACCGTGTCGATGAGCAAGATCTGCTGGCCATTGGGAAGAGAAAACTTTCGCGTTGTGGTATCGAGCGTGGCGAAGAGCTTGTCTTCAACCAATACTTCGGCGCGCGTGAGCGCGCGCATCAAGGTCGATTTGCCCGAGTTGGTGTAGCCGATGATCGCGAACGTAGGGATGCCGCTTCGAGCGCGCGCGCGACGCTGCGTGTCTCGGTGTTTTTTGACCTCGTCTAGTTCCTTTTGGAGCTGATCGATGCGGGTTTTCAGCATGCGGCGATCGAGCTCGATCTGCTTTTCTCCCTCGCCCTTTAAAAATCCACCGCCGCCCTTCCCGCTGCCGCCTGTCCGTTGGCGGCTGAGGTGAGTCCAAAGACGAGTGAGACGGGGCAATTGGTAGCGGCTCGCGGCAAGCTCTACCTGGATGCGCGCTTCGCGGGTATGGGCCCGCTGTGCAAAGACGCCGAGAATGAGCTCAGCTCGATCGATCACCGGCTTCTCGATTGCCTTCTCCAGATTGCGCTGCTGCTGCGGAGAGATCTCGTCGTCGAGGATCACTAAATCGATTAAGTTGTCCGCGACCCACGTGCGGATCTCTTCGACTTTGCCTTTCCCCAGATACGTCCCAGCATCGATCGCGCGCAGCGGACAGCTCAGTTTAGAAGCCGTCTGGAGCCCATACGTGGTGCTTAAATTTTCAAGCTCGAGCAGCTGCTCTTCGCTCTCGTTCTTATCCCGGTCCTTCCCGTAGGTCCCGACGAGCAAGGCTCGCCTTGTGCGGGGCGTTTCCTCATGCAGTCTTCCTTTCGCGCGCTCATCCATCGCTCACCTCAAAAGGGATCTCCAAGCCATCAAATCCAAGGCGAACGCCCTGAGGCAATGCGATGTCAGCATCGATGGCGTGCGAAAGATGCGTGAGGAACGTCTGGCTTGCCCCAACGCACTTCGCAAACTCCGCAGCCTGAACCGTGGAGAAATGAACAGGCGATTCTTCGGGGCGAAGCGCACTCACCACGAGCACCTCAACCCCTTGCAACGCATCGAAAATAGAGGGCGAATACTCTCGAATGTCGGAGATGTAGGCGAAATTCCCAAGGCGAAAACCGGTGACTTTCATGCCGCCTTGCGCGTAGCTGACATACCCAATGCGAATCCCGAGAAATTCGGTCATCCCATCGCTACTCTCAAGCACATGGCAATCGAGCTTGGCGGCATGCGAGCCCTTTTCACTTAAAGGCTGAAACAGGTAGTAATAGCGGACGTGCAAATCGTCCAAGCTTTCTTGCGAGAGCAAACAGGGAAACGGCGCTTTCTGGCGAAAGTTCATGACGCGGAGCTCATCGATCCCAGCGATGTGATCGTAATGCGTGTGGGTCAAGAGCATGCCGTCGAGATGCCCGATCTTGTGCTGAAGCGCTTGCTGGCGAAAATCGGGACCAATGTCGATGAGAATGGATTTAGCGCCCACGCGAAGCAGTCCCGAAGGGCGAAGCCGTTTGTTATGCGGATTCGCCGAGCGGCACACCGCACAAGAGCACCCGATGATCGGAACGCCCGCCGACGCCCCCGTACCTAAAAACAAAAACTTTGCTTGCATGACGCGGGGCATCATAGCAGCCTAGCAAGATGCTCCGCAAGCAGCGCGGGGGGCGGCAAGTGCTGTGAACACCCAGACGCTGGAGATTACCTTGGCGGAAAGCAAATGCCAGGCACTGGAGCGCTATAGCAGCCTGGCAAGATGCTCCCCAAGCAACGCATGGTACAACAGACCGCGCGAGCCGAGTGCGGTGAACACCCAGGCGCGGGGGGCTACTTGCGCAACCAACGGTCGATACGCCCCGCGATCTTGAAACGCCATGCGCACGGCCGCCCGCTGCTCGATTACCTCAAAGTCTTTGACCGGTGGATAAAACGCGGCCGCCTTCTCGCGCAAATACGTGCGCGCCGCTAAATCGGGAGCCTCATCGCGAAAGCGGTGCTCGTAGGTAGAGCCAATTTGGCAAAGCGCGCTGTCTTCAGTGGGCGTGAGATGGCCGCTCCCGATGAGACTGCAGGGCAATTTCGAGGGCCAACGGCAAAGGAGCGTCTGCCCTTTCACTCGCTCCAATGGCAGAGCCCCGCACTCGGCAAACTGGAGCGTCTGCGAGCCAGTGGCGAGCACAATGTGATCAAACGCGTCCAGCTCGTGAAGGGCGTGGATCGATCGACGCTCGAGCGTCGCACCCGCTGCCGAGCACGCGCGCCAAAGGCCGTCCAAGTAGCTTCGCGAATAGACGGCAATTCCACTCGGAATCCAAAGACCGCCCGCTTTCACAGCGAGCGGCACGCGCGCCAAAACGTCTGAACTCTCGCACCAAATGGCCTCTGGATCTTCGGACGCGCGCAGTTGAAAATCGGCCCGTTGTGCATCCGAAAGCGCAAGGCGGAGCACGCCCGTATGCTCTGCCACGGGACGCCCCAGCGCGTTTTCAGCAACCTGGAGCAATGCGCGCGTGGCCTGCATCCCTTCAGTGGCTCTCCAGGAACGAAGCGCGCGACGCCCTGCGAATGGATGCAAAAGTCCCGTCGACACACCCGATGCGCCTCCCCCGACGCCCTGCGGATCGAAGAGGACGACCTCAGAGCGTTTCTGCAAGTGCCACGCCACTCCAAGACCTGCGAGACCAGCACCGACAACCGCGATTCGTTTCATGACGCCACGCGCGACTTTAGATGTTTGTAACTATTCAGGTGGGTGGCTCTGAGCGCAAATTGTTTAACCACAGAGCTCACAGAGGCCGCGAAACGCGGCGAAAAACACGCATTTCCTTGGCTTTTATCATGCTTCATGACTTCTCTGTGCGCTCTGTGTTCTCTGTGGTTCAAAAACTTGTGCTCAGAGCCCCCCACCTGAATAGTTACGCGATCCGTCTCATGCAAAATGGTCCGTGGCCCGCACAAGTGCATCCAGAATGCCCGGCTCGCTTGCCGCGTGGCCAGCGTCCTTGATGATCTCGAGCTTGGCCTCAGGCCACGCTTTGTGGAGCTCCCAGGCGCTCTCGATTGGGCATACGATGTCGTAGCGGCCGTGCACGATGATGGCAGGGATGGCGCGCAGCCGTCCGACTTGTTCGATGAGCCAATTGTCGGTTTTGAAAAAGCATTTGTTCACAAAATAGTGGCACTCGATCCGGGCGACAGCATCTGCATGGCTCGATTCTGTAAAACCTGCGAACAGTGCAGGATCAAACACGAGCCGAAGCGCGGCGGCTTCCCAACAAGCCCACGCACTCGCAGCCAATGCACGGGTGTGTGGATCCGAAGAGGTCAGCCGCCGGTAGTACGCGGCCATGAGATCGCCTCGCTCCGCCACGGGAATCACCGCTTCATACTTCTCAAATTCATCGGGAAACAGATGGTGCGCACCGAATTGGTAAAACCAGCGGAGCTCCTTCGATCGCCCGAGAAAAATGCCGCGCAAGATCAGCGCCTCGACACGCGTCGGATGCGTTTCGCTATACGCAAGCGCAAGCGTGCTGCCCCACGAACCGCCAAACACGACCCAACGGCGAACATTCAAGTGCTCGCGAAGCCGCTCGATGTCTGCGACAAGATCCCACGTCGTGTTGGCGTGCAGCGATGCGTGCGGCTTCGATTGGCCGCAGCCGCGCTGATCGAACAAAATGATTCGGTACTTCAGCGGATCGAAAAACCGTCGGTGGCTCGACTCTGTGCCCGAGCCTGGACCGCCGTGAAGAAAGATCACCGGTTTGGCTGCGGGATTGCCGCTCTCTTCCCAATACAACTGGTGGCCATCGCCCACGTCGAGAAACCCAGTGCGATACGGCTCAATCTCCGGATAACGACCTCTCATGGTCTGCTTTGCTGCATCATTCATTGTCTACCTAAAGGTCTCGCTCTCATGGTTTACCACAGAGCACACAGAGAACTAGAGAGTATCCTCTTTTCTCTGTGACCTCTGTGCTCTCTGTGGTTATAACTTTTTTGCAGCAAAGCCTTCATCGTCGCGACTTATACAGGTAAAGAGGGCGCATGATGGGAACGCCTTTGCCTCCCCGCGCCTCGCACCGCTCGTACACGATCTGGATGGCAATCCCGACACACCGAGAGAGACCGAAGAGGACTGTGTAGTATTCAGGATACGGAAATCCTGCAGCCATGAGCGCCGAACCGGTGATGGCGTCGATGTTGGGATACGGATCGGTAATTTTTGGATTCTCTTTCAATACCTTCGGACCCTCTGTCCGCAAAAGCCGCGCAATCTTCACCAACGGGTGATTTCCAAAATGCTTGTCAGCAAACTGGTAAAACACCGTTGCCCGGGGATCCTCGACGCGGAGCACCGCATGCCCAAATCCAAAGACGAGCTCTTTGTTTTCTAATTTGCGTCGAATCAGCCGTTCCACATCCGCTGCCTTCGCGTCGGGCCCCACTGTGTCGAGCACCTCTTGCACAAATTCGAGACAATCTTGGTTCGCCCGTCCATGACGAGGGCCAGCAAGCGCCGTCATCGCCGCGGCGAGCGATCCCCACATGTGCTCAAGGCCAGAGGCGACAGCCTTGCCGACAAACGTCGATAAATTGCCGCCGCAATGATCGAAATGGACGACGTTGAAGAGTTTGAAAATCTGGAGCAGCTCCCGCTTCTTATCGGGACATTGGAGCATGTGGAGAAAATTCTCCATGTAACCAAGTCTTGGGTCGGGCTCAGGAGTCGCCCCCCAACCCGCGTGATGATTGATCACTGCAGCCGCGATGTGAGGCAGTTTTGCAATGACATTCAAGGCGTCTTCTCGATAGTCCCCCGTCCCCTCATTCATGCCGACGATGAGAAGCGCCGCTGCAAATAGGTCCATGGAATGGCCACTTCGCGGCAATGACTCGATGCTCCGAATCGTTTGAGCACTTGCGCGCGCTCGAGGCCGGAGCGTCTGCTCAAACGCTTCGATTTGCGAGCGGACTCCAAACTCGCCAAAATAGAGCAAGTAGATCACCTCCATCGGATCGAGCCCAGCGAGCTCGGCAATGGGGCGTCCCACATACGTGAGCCCTTTGAGCGGATCGGCGTACGAGGTGACGCAATACCCAACCGGCACGCCCCGAAGGCCTGTCTCAAGCTGGTCTTTCGTGATCTCGAAAAGAACTCCATCTCGAGTCATCGGTGCAGCAGCGCGGCGATGAGATCGCGCTCCTCAATCAATTCTTTCTGGCTCAATGCAATTTTCTCCTCTAAAAATGGGCTCCACTTCAACCCTTGCACCACGCTCGCCTCGCCCTTGCCGGTTGAAGTACACGGAAACGAGAAGACGAGATCTTGAATGCCATACATACTCGGGCGCGTAAATACGCCCATCGAAAACCAATCATCTCCATGCGTTGCTGTCACCACCGAGCGCATCGCCGAGATGGCAGCGTGAGCGGCTGACGCAGCCGACGATTTGCCGCGCGCGCCAATCACTTCGGCGCCCCGTTTTTGGACAGAAGAGAAGAAGTCTTTCTCCAGCCATTTCCGATCGCCAATCACCTCTGCCGCAGGGCGTCCCTGAATCAGCGCATGCTCAAAATCGGGAACTTGGGTAGACGAATGATTGCCCCAGATGGCAAGTTTGCGGACATCGCTTCCCGAAGCGCCCGCTTTATGCGCGAGCTGAAATGCAGCGCGGTTTTGATCGAGGCGCGTCATGGCAAAAAACTGCTCCGGTTTAAGACTTGGCGCATGGTGAAGCGCGATCAAGCAATTCGTATTGCACGGATTTCCCACCACAAGAACGCGCACATCCCGCGACGCCCCGCGATTCAACGCGCTCCCTTGGCCCACAAAAATCTTCCCATTTTCAGCGAGTAGATCTTTCCGTTCCATGCCAGGCCCTCGCGGCTTAGAGCCGACGAGGAACGCATACTCAATTCCACCAAACAGCTCGTCGGCGCTCGAGCCAATGCGAATCTCTTTCAACATTGGGAAATTGCAATCCTCCAGCTCCATCACGAGCCCTTTGAGGGTGGGGAGCACTTCAGGAACCTCGAGCAAGTGGAGCGCAATCGGCTGGTTCGGCCCGAGCAATTCTCCCGCAGCCAAACGAAAAATCAAGCTGTACGCAATTTGTCCGCCTGCTCCTGTAACTGCGATTCGCTTCATTCAATCCCGCAAAAACGGTTCATGAGGGCGCCTTTGCAAAACGTTTGAAACGCGTGCTCGGCCACTTCGTGCGCCTCTTCGAGCCAGCTCGCAAACCCTTCCGCATCTTGCGGCGCCGTCTCGCCAAACGATTGGATGAACGTCTGCAACAAATATGCGCTCTTGCCGTCCACCTCACCTAAATTGAGCGCAAGAAGCAAATTCCCAATGGGCCGATTCAACGGATAGACGAAATTCACCCCCACATCCAGCGGTTTTTCTCCGATCATCGACCCATCGAATAGCGCTGAATCGGGCGCCAATTTCAAGTGCAGCTTCTCTTGCAAAAAGGCCAAAGGGTGCTCCATTTGCGAATCGAACCGAATCCCATTGATGTAGCGAATCTCCGCCTTTGTAAAATTCAACGGCCACTCGTGCTTGGGAAATAACTCCACAAGCGATTCGACCAAGCGCGATACCAGCGACCGAAGCGAGCTCCACGAATACCCTTTCGTCTCATTGATCGTGATGATCCCAGGCCCAATTTGAATCGCAGGCCACGTGTCTTTCTTTTCGCGCAATCGATGACGCACGACAAACGGAGCCGCTTCCGGATGCGCCTGCGTCGCAGGTAAATCCTCAATCAGCGGAAAATCTTTCTTCAGCCGCTCATAGAGCCGCCCATACATCATGGGATACGCAACATCGCGCAGTCGCTGCGTTTCAACATCCCGCTTGAGCTCCCAGCGAATTTCGCAAATCGCCTCCACCAATGGAGGACGAAGAAGCGGGGGAATTTCTGACGTTTTCTTTTGCTTGAATGAAGGCATGTTTGTAGCTCCTGAACAGTGGAAAAAATCCAACGTACAAAGAAGCGCTAAAAAATGCAAGGTGTGGAGTTAGTCCGCAAAAATTATGTTCTCCGCTAAAGTTTTGGTTTGATGAGAGTGGGCTGGCTCATACGCAAGAGATCAACGTCCAGCTCAATCGCGCAATTTGTCAAAAACAGTAAAATAAATTTTATTTAGTTTGACAAATTAAAGAACGTTTAATTATAATTTTGTAAATTATTTAAAGCTAAGGCGAAAAATGACCCACATTACCACAGATTACCGCCAACTCCAAGGACGACTCAACGGCAATGAAGAAGAAGAAAGCACCTTCTACAACCATCACCGCGGCGTTTATTTTAATCGATTGCAGGTCCGTCTAAATGTCATCAAGGATACAAATTTGGCGCTAGAGTATCTGGGGGCAAGCCACGAGCGCTGCAAAGCTCACATCGCGCGCGCCACTCTGTGGGGCATCAATGAATTATGGGAGCCGGTGCATACCCTTTTTGAGCAAATGATCCGCTGTGAACATCAACAAGAAGGAAAAGCTGGATGGACGCAAAGAGATCTCACCACGCGATTAACAGCACTCGGTGCGGGAAAAAAACAAGCGAAAGCCTATTTGGAGCGCAATCTACCAATCTGGCTCCAAGACATTTGTAACCAAGACTTAAATCTCTTAACCGAATTCAAAGATCCCGAACGTAAAATCCCATTTTTCTTGTGCTCCATTGCCCATTTCTTGGTGCATGTGGCCAATTTTGGATCAAAAAAACTCCAGGAAAGCTGGCTAGAATTGGTTAATCCAGCAACGCTCAGCTCTACGGAGAGACATCAAAACTTAACAGCAACTAGCACAACAGAGCACATACGCAACAAAGTGCAAATGAGAGAGATCACACTCGATCAGCTATTGTCATTGATCGAGAAGGGGTATGAAGAACCTTTAGAGAACATTGTGGATCGATTAGCCAAGGAGATCATCCAGCGCATATTGCCCAACTTGACCGACATCGACTCACTTGTAGATGAAATCAGCGAGTCGATCGATTCCTGGGCTTTGTTCTTGGTCGCAGGGACCAGCGCTAAAAAACCAAAAATTGAGCTATTTTGCAAACTTCTGGACCTGGCCAAGCAAACAAAAACATGGGGAACTTATTTACTCGTACCTAAGAGCTTCTCCGGAAATCGGATGACCCCCCCGCACTATGCTCGGGCGGTGGAAAGCACACATCCCCTGGCTAGCATTGCCTTTAGTGCTCTTGTGAATTTCTCAAGTGACATGAAAGACTTTTATCAGAGCAATCATCAAAGCACGATGCTCTCCGTTCGAACGTCGACTAGCGAAGAAGAAAGAGTCATTTTAATCCCGACTTACCGGAAATGGATTCCTCTGACAAATCTAAAAAAAGATCCCACGCTTGGTGTGATCACAGCGATTGCAGATCCCATCCTGAAAGGCAAGATGGAAACTGTGTACGAGCTCGCCGACACACTAATCGAACAAGGGATCGGGCAGATCATTACCTGCTTTGAAGAATCTTTTTCTCAACAAGCCATGCGCGAAACGATCGGGCCCAATCATTTGAAGCCCTTGATCAAAATCATCGCTAGCTATCGCGACGCTCTTCTTTATACCCTCTTGGCCGGTCTTAAAAAAGAGAGAGCGACCTGGTGGCAGCTCTGGCCGTCCCATTTCCACCAGACATTCACCAATATTTTCCTAAAAGGAATACTCGAGTTGGGGGCGTCGATTGTAAAAGAGAGTCATATCAAACCGATTCGTTCAAAAACGCCAATGCACATCTTAAACAGCCAGGCTGCAGCTATTTTATCTGCTAAATTGGCTCTTCAAAAAATGGGAGATGCGTTCAGACACGTTAAAAAATAACCCTTAACCAAACAATGCGACATACTTGACGCACAACAGGAAGTTTTATGACATTTTTCGTAAGCTCAATTAGACATGTAGCCAAGGTGTTTTATCCCCTCACTACAAACAGAGAAAAAGCCGCGTGCTTGATCGGGACCGCATTCAAAGTGGCTGCGTTGGGATTGAGTTATTCTGAATATATTGGCGCGCTCACAATTCCCTATGTGGGATGGATCCATGCGGGCCTTGGCGCTGCGAGCCTGCTCTCCCATCTCGCGGGAGGTCTCCAAAAACATTCGATTGGATTGACCAAAGAGCTCATCGAAACGCTCCCTCTCGTCGCTTTAGGCGCTCTTGGGGGCTCTCAGATCATATCCATTTCCAAAATGGGCCTCGCCTCTCTCATTTCTCTTTCTACCACCACAGGCCTATGCTGGATCGCAACTCCCTGCGCGCTGGCGTATTCGACTGAGCTTCTGAACTTGTGCAGGAGCAAAGACAAGATCGCGGCTAACAATCAGGCGCGTTTGAAGAAGTACTGAAGCTATACCGCGATCGGATAAATCGAGAAGCCATTTCCCGATCGGAACCACTTTGATTTCAAGGCCGTCGCTTTCCTCAATGCATTCTTCGTCCCACGTAATGATGCAGAGCTCTTTACAACGGAGGTGCTCTGCACATTTGAGAAGCGCTTTTTCAGTTTTGTGCAGTCCACTGCACAAAAACAGCCTTTTTTGTGCAGTGGACTGCACACGAAACTCAACGCCATGGCTATAAGTAAGTTACATGTGAATCCACACCAAAATCGACTCAAGCTCATTTTCTGAGCATCTGATCCAAACGGGTTTCGTAATCGTGGTAATGCAAGAATTCGTACATCGCTTCGCGCGTTTGCATGGCACCGAGCAGCTCTTTTTGCGTTCCTTTGTGCAGAATGGTTTCATAGGTGCGGAGCGCGGCCTGATTCATCATCCGCGTGGCAGCAAAGGGATAGAGCGCCATCTTAACGCCAACACTTGCCAGCTCCTGAACGGTGAAAAGGGGCGTGCTTCCAAACTCGGTGAGATTGGCGAGCACGGGAATCTTCAACGCGCTCACAAAGGCTTTGTAGCCGTCCAAGCTGACGCAGCTCTCAGCAAAAATTGCATCGGCGCCGGCTGCTTCATACGCCTTTGCCCGCAAGACCGCCTGCTCTAATCCCTCGACGCTGATCGCATCGGTTCGAGCGAGAATGAAAAAAGAAGGGTCTGTTTTGCTCGCGTGCGCGACCCGAATCCGATCCACCATCTCCTCGACACTCACGAGCTCTTTATTGGGGCGATGGCCGCACCGCTTCGCGCTGATCTGATCCTCGATGTGCACTGCGGCAGCTCCCGCTTTGATCATGAGTTTGATCGTTCGCTCAATATTGAACGCGCTCCCAAAGCCCGTATCGATGTCCACCAAAAGAGGCGTATCCACTGCCTCCGTGATCCGATTCACTTCGATTAAAAAATTTTCGAGCGTCAAAATCCCTAAATCGGGCACTCCATAGGTGAACGCCGAAAGCGCTCCTCCCGATAAATACAGCGCCTTGAATCCGACTTTTTTAGCCATGATCGCACTGAGCGCATTGGGAGCTCCGACGATTTGTAATGGAGAGTGGGCGCTTAGAGCCTGACGAAACCGCGCCCCTGCAGACTGTACTTCTTTCATGGTCCCTCCAAAGGCCGAAACGTAGTCTAAAAATATTTTTATCACAACTGCATTGAAATTTGTGTTCCCCTATAGTCGGCTACCTGCTAGATTGGCATGCAATGAAAAGAGAGCCCGGCCTGAAATCATCGCCGCTGGGCTTCGATGATTCGGGTCCCTTAGCTCTCAATTCATTAACACAAGAAACGTTAAGGAAGTAATCGTGGCAAAGACAAAAGGTACAATCAAGTTTTTCAACTCACAAAAAGGCTTCGGCTTTATCACCCCAGACAACGGCGGCAAAGATCTCTTTGTTCACGCCAACAATGTGAAAGGTGATGCACAAGCTCTCCGCGAAGGCCAAAAAGTGGAATTCGTAGAAGGACCCGGACGCAAGGGCCCAGAAGCGACTGAAGTGACGGTTCTCTAACCCTCATTTTCCCAAAGCCCTCAGCTAGTTTCTAGCTGGGGGCTTTCTTATTTTCACGCCTTTTTCTTCCAACTAAATAGAACGATCCCAGCTCCCACTACCAGCAAAATGATGCCTCCAATTTGAAGCGAGCTCGCTAGTTGGCTGTATTGGGCAACCTCTCGTCTGCCCTCATCGATCTTTTTCTGTGCTCCCCCCGTAATCGCCTGACCCACGCCTTTTGTGGCCGGACTGAGAGAAAAAAGACTGTTGCCTCGATCGACGCTTTTCTGCGCGCTGTTGATCTGCGATCTTCCTTGATTCACTTGTGTTTCGATGTAATTGGCGCCGCCAATGAGCGCAAGGCCACAGATAAAGACGACAATTCCGCAAATTCGTTTACGATTCATAGTTCACACTCCATGTCTTTTCAGTGACACATCGAGAAAAAGAAGTCAACGAGCACGGTAACTATTCAGGTGGGGGAGAGAAAACTGCAAGTTGCTAAACCACAGAGGACACAGAGCTCGCTAGAGAAGTCATGAAGCACGATAAAAGCCAAGGAAACGCGTGTTTTTCGCCGCGTTTCGCGGCCTCTGTGTGCTCTGTGAACTCTGTGGTTCAAAAACTTGTGCTCAGAGCCACCCACCTGAATAGTTACCGGGGACGAAACGAAAGAGCGCGTACACACAGCCAAGCCAGGCAGACAGCGAGCGCTACGAAGGCAGAGCAGAACGCGAACGGAGTTTTGGGAAGCCATGCGCCAAAGAGCATCGTAGCAAGCGCAGTGAACCCGAGGTTGATGAACTGAAAACTGGCAGATGCGTTGGATTTATCGACAGCGTCTGACAAGAATTGAGCCGCCAGAAATGGACCCATGAAGAAGACGCCAAAAAGCATTAGAAGTTGCGGCAAAAACAAACTCCAGCCCGTGTACCAGTGGGCTCCGAACAAAACGGCCATTGCACAAACGGCAAGCCCAATGGGAGCAAGGCCTAAGAAAAGCAAGACTCCCAATTTTTTGACGTGTCGGGCAATCGCATTGGCGCTCATGAGGCCGCTGGCCATACCGAGGGGCAAAAAGAGATTGAAAAAGCCATAGGTATCAGGAGAAAGCTTCATCCAATCAATGGCCAAATAAGGAGCTTCGTTGGCAAAGACGTAGAGCATGGACGTTCCGACGCCTGCGAGCAGGCCGTAAATGACCAGCGAACGATTCTTGAACTGCTCCAAATAGCCTTGCGCAATGCGCTTGAGTGCCAGGGCGTCTGGCTGCAGCACTTTGGCGGTCTCGGGAAGCGAGCGACACATCCAGAGAAGCGCTGCGGAATAAAGGGCTAAAAACACAAAGCACCCTTTCCAGCCAAATGCGGTTGTGAGAAGGCCGCCGATGGCCACAGTGATGGAAGGAATGATGGCGTTGCCGAGAAACATCCACGTGAACGTTTTGGCCGCCTGCGCGCCTGTTTCTAGATCGCCGATCATCGTGAATACGATCTTAAATCCCACCGAAGCGCCGACCGCTTGCAAAAACCGCCCTAAACAAAAGAGGGTGTAAGAGGCATCTGCAAAAAGGGAAATGAATGTGCCCAGAAGACAGACGGAAATCCCGATAAAAATCGTTTTTTTGCGCCCGATTTTATTGGCGATGGGCCCGTAGCAAAGCGGTCCGATTGCGTAGCCCCAAAGATACAGCGACATCACCCATTGATTTTGCGACGCCGTCAAATGAAACACGCGCGCAAGTTCCGGAAGCGCAGGCGTGCAAAATACAGCTGAGACCGAGGCGAGCGAAATCAGCATCACAAAGACGAGACAGCGGGGCCATTGCAGAAAAATCGACATGAAACGGAGTGTATGTATTTACTCATATCCGGTATACAGTCAATCGATGCCAAAACTCACCGAACTCATTTTATGCCGCCATGGAGAAACCAGCTGGTCGCTTTCTGGCCAGCACACGGGGTTGACTGACCTGCCGCTCTCCGACATTGGCGTGGTCCAAGCAACGCGCTTGAAGGGCGTCCTCGCCGAGCTCGCAGTGGACCACGTGTTTGTGAGCCCTCTACTCCGGGCCAAGCAGACGTGTGCCCTGGCGGGCTTCGAGGCCCGTGCGATCATTGCCCCTGAGGCTGCCGAATGGGACTACGGCGAGTACGAAGGGCTCACCCACGCTCAAATCTCTGCAAAAACTCCAAGCTGGGACCTATTTACCCAAGGGACGCCCCACGGCGAGTCGGCCCAACAAGTGGCAAAGCGAGCAGATCAGCTCATCAAACGGTGCCAAGGCAAGGTACTCATCTTTTCTCACGGCCATTTTTTACGGATGCTCGCTGCCCGTTGGCTCCGCATGGCTCCTGAAGGCGGCAAGCTCTTTTCCCTCTCAGTCGCCTCGGTCAGCGTCCTGGGCTGGGAGCGGGAGCAGCCTGTGATCAAGCTTTGGAATGGTTTGACTTTAAGGTAAGCGGTTTCGTACGCTTCAGGAATCCTACATGAGAGACATTCCCCATAGTGCAGCCTAAAATTTATTCTGTCGATCAGCACCAAATTCCCCACGACCAGATCGATGAAGATGCCATCTACGTCATCCAAAAACTTCGCTTAGCTGGGCATAAAGCCTACTTAGTCGGCGGCGGAGTGCGCGATCTTCTCCTCAAACAACGCCCTAAAGATTTCGACATCTCGACCTCTGCTAGACCCGAGGAGGTGCGAAACCTTTTTCGGAGCGCCATCCTCATTGGAAGGCGGTTTCGGTTGGCCCACGTCCGCTTTGGCAAAAAAGTCATTGAAGTTTCGACGTTTCGGGCAGGAGAAACAGAGGACGCTGGGCTGATTGTTCGAGACAACGTCTGGGGCTCTGAAGAAGAAGACGTCCTCCGCCGAGATTTCACCATCAACGGCCTTTTCTACGACCCCGAGCATCGGACCATCATCGACTACGTCGAAGGGTACGCCGACGTCGAAAAACGGCTGCTGCGCACCATTGGCCAACCCACGATTCGCTTCTCCCAAGATCCGGTCCGGATGATCCGGTTATTGAAGTTTTGCGCCCGATTTTCTCTGCACATTGAGCCCTCGACCATGGAAGCGCTTCTCGATTGCAAAAACGAAATTATAAAAAGCTCCTCACCCCGCATTTTAGAAGAGCTACTCCGCATGCTTGAATCGGGCGCGTCCAAGGCATTTTTCCACTTACTCCATGAATACGGACTCTTAAAACCGCTCCTCCCAGCAGTCGCGAGCTATTTCGAGCGCTTTGCTGAACACAATGAACTCCTCGCTCTACTCTGTGAAGCCGACGCCGAAATGCGCAAAAAACCGCTCCTGCGCCCCGTCCTCCTCTCCTCCCTCCTTTTTCCCTTATTTCGCCACCAACTCATTGCACGCGCTGAACAAGGGGGCTCCTTTCACCTCGGAACCGTTCATGAAGTGGCCTGCAAAACCGTCGATGGAGCGTTTTCCCCTTTCTTTTTGATCCCGCGCCGCCTCCACGCCGAAACCGCTTTCATTTTAGCCTCTCAATTCAGGATTCAACCCCTCGACGATCGGCCCATCCGCCATCCAAAGCCTCCAAGAGACCCGATGTTCCCTTGCGCCCTTCAGCTGTTCAAACTGAGAGCTGCGATGCAACCCGAACTCCTCCCCTTCTACACCCTCTGGAGCGAAAGCTGCTTTGGCTTATTCCCCGAAGAGATCGTCTCCGAAGCACCAAGGCGACGCCATCGCAGACGAAGACGTCGCTATGAGCCGTCCGATGCCCCCACCCAGTGAAATCGATCTAATCCTCATTGCCGCAGAGCCAAGCGGCGATCTGCACGGAGCCAACCTACTCAAGCAATTATTGAACGAGCGACCGAATCTCCGCATCGCCGCAGTCGCCGGTCCCCAAATGCGCAAATTCCCCATCCACTGCATTGAGCCAATGGAGAGTTTCCAAGTCATGGGCTTCATCGACGTCGCACGCGCGCTCCCGCGTCTTGTAAAGCTGTTTTACATGCTCCGACGCACTGTCCTCGCGCTCCAACCAAAAGCCGTGATCGGCATCGATTACCCCGGCATGAATCTGAGACTCTACGCCGCGCTCCGCAAACAAGGATACACAGGCAAAGTGATCCACTACATTTGTCCCACCGTGTGGGCCTGGGGCAAAAGCCGCATTGCCAAAATGGAGCAATCCATCGACCTTCTGCTTGCGATTTTGCCCTTTGAGCCCGCATGCTTTCAGAAGACGTCGCTACGCGCCGACTATGTAGGGCATCCCCTGGTGCAGAAGGTACGCGAGGGAGGCGAAGCGAGTTTGGGAACCGGTCCCTGGCTCGCCTTATTCCCAGGCAGCCGAAGCGAAGAAGTGGAGCGCAATTTACCCCTCATGCTCCGCGTCGCCAAGCGGTTGCAGCACGAGGATGCACGTGTGAAGATCGCCGTATCCGTGGCAAATGGGGAAAGAGCGAAGCGCGTGCGCGAGCTGGCAGGCGAAGTGTTGTGTGTAGAGCCCGAGGAGACATACGCACTCATGCGCGCGGCCCACCTCGCGCTTGCTAAAAGCGGCACTGTGACGTTGGAGCTCGCGCTCCATGGAACGCCAACTGTCGTGCAATACGCCATTGGCAAGTTGGACGTATTTTTAGCTCAGCGGGTATTTAGAATCCGTTTACCCCACTACGCGCTCCCCAACATCATCGCAGGGCGCGAAGTATTCCCCGAATTATTCGGCCCGAATTTAAGCGAAGAGACGCTGTGGGAACAGGCGAAATCGTTGTGGTTCGATGAAGCAAAGCGCGAGGCGTGTCGCATTGGGTGCGCTGAAGTAACAGCGACGCTTGGAGAAAGGGACGCGAGCGCGGAGGCCGCGCAGCGGATGTTGGGGGTGGTGGGTTAGCCGCCGAAGGCTTAGACTTCCCAATAGGAATTCAAGCTTCCATCAGAGTTGAAGATGTAGCCAACAGCCAACTCAGCAATGAGTTTTAAATATGCAGTTTGCTCCGAATCGCTTGAGTGTGGTGGAATCGACGCGGGTGGCTCTGTCCATGGCACAACATTTCTTGTGTGAAGCAATTTAGTGATCAGCAGGAATTTGCCGATCAATGGCTTACCCTGAAACCACGTAGATTGCACTGTTGCATCCAATCGGTTACTGCAAGCATGGGAGCAGAAAACCATGAGGCGTTCCAGGTGAGGAAGAATTTGCTCAACAAACAAAAGCTTGAGTGGAGCAGCTACCGCCGCTTGGAACCTGGCCTCATCAACTGTGTTTCCATAATACAATCTCTCCAGCCGATCATACAATTTTTTCAGCTGATTGATGATGAATTGAAAAATGGCGAAAATGCCACGACTCTGGTGCAGAAGATAGAGTTCACCCGACGGGCTGAGCCGAAGCTCGCTTGACCCTTTGGCATACTCCATCAAAACTTGAATGTGACGCCGGGACCGGTCTGTAGACAACTGGTCTGTGAGGTTCTTTTTTCTAAAGTCAGCATATTTCTGTAAGGAAGATGCGGCAGTGGAAATGTCGCGAGAACTTGATCGAGAAAAAAAATCCACACTCATTTCAACCCACCTCATCTATGTGCTGCGAAGAGTTTACCACACGCACCCATTGCCACGCACCCAAAAAATTTTCTTTGCGTCAGCAAAGTAAAATTTTTACCACCGCGCACCTGAGAAACCGCTAGCATAGAATCCGCGGCCTCGCGTACACTGGCCCCTCAATTTGGATCGTTTTTCCCCATGCTCGACGCACTGACTTTATTCATCGATCGCCTGAAAAATGGGAGTAAGCAGCTCATTGAGGGGTCGTTTGCTCCGGATTTTTTGGAGCTCGATGAGCCGGAACTTAAGTGTGCGCATCCGGTGGTTTTGCGATTGGAGGCTTATATCGCAGAAGAGCATTTGGTGCTTCACTTTTCGGCGTCGACGATGGTGGCGATGCCGTGCGCAATTTGCAATGCGATGATTCTTCATCCAATCCGTGTCGAAAATGTCGTTGTTCCTGAATCGCTGAGCGACATGACTGCGGGGACTTACGATGTCAGTCCTGCGGTGCGCGAGGCGCTTTTGATTGAATTGCCTCGCACGGTGGAGTGCAATCAGGGCCGCTGTCCAGCGCGAGTGGCACTGGAGCCATACCTTCGCTCTCAAGCCCGCGTAGAACAGACGACTCATTTCCCTTTTTCGGACCTCGAAATCAAACCATAAACTGGAGAATTCCTCATGGCAGTCCCACGCAATCGAACTTCAAACGCCAAGAAAAACTCGCGGCGCTCTCACCATGCAAGAAAGCCGAAGAATGTGTCGGCTTGCGCAAATTGCGGAAAATCGCGCTTACCGCATCGCATGTGCCCTGAATGTGGCCATTACAATGGGCGCGCTGTCAAGGCGCTCGCGGCCGCCACTTAAGTGTCCTTGCGCATCGGCATCGATCTGATGGGCAATGACACAGACCCAGAAGAACTTTTCGCCGCGCTTCAACAGCTCAAGCTGCCTTCTTCGGTCAAGCTTGTGGCGTTTGGGTGCGGCCTGTCCGTTTCATCAAACGAGCGGATCGAGTACGTCGATACGCCATCGTTCATCGCGATGGACGAGCCGCCGTTAGCTGCACTGCGCAAAAAGCGAGATGCTTCTTTGTGCGTTGCGCTCCGCGCGCTCAACGCGGAGACGTTGGATGCGTTGGTCTCAGCTGGCAATACGGGAGCATTGGTGTCGGCAGCGAAGATGACTGTGGGATGTTTTCCCGGCGTGCTCAGACCCGCTCTTCTGGCTTGGCTTCCGACGCGGCGCGAGCCGGTCGCTGTGCTCGATGTGGGTGCAAATGTCCAGGTGAAAGCGGCCCATTTGGTGCAATTTGCGCTGCTTGGGGAAGCTGAGTGTCGCGCGCGGGGCATCGAGCGCCCGGTCGTGGGGCTGCTCAACATCGGCTCCGAGGCGATGAAGGGAACCTCTGAGCTCCAAACTGCTTATCGCGCGCTCCAAGCGCACTCTTCGGCCTCCTTCAAATTTCTCGGCAATGTCGAGGGCAAATCGGCCTTTGATGGCGACGTTCACGTCCTCATCACAGATGGCTTTACGGGGAACGTATTTCTGAAGACGACTGAAGGGGTCGCCGGGTTCATTCTCGACTTATTTGGCAAGCAGCTCAATACCCTTGAACAGCGACTCCATCACCGCCCGGGAGCGCTCCTCATCGGCTTGAAGCGGCTCGTCTTAAAATGCCACGGCTACGCGAGTCCCCAAGCAATTGGAAATGCGGTCCTCGCCGCAGCTGAGATGGCGAGAAACGGATTTACACAAACTTTTAAAAACGAACTGGATAAGAATAAAATTTTCGCTGGCACTCGAAAGCGAATTTCCCTATGATGAGCTCCTTATGCAAGAAATACTGCTAAACATCGAATCGAAAGAAATTCGCTACGCCCATTTGATTCACGGGCAGCTGCACGATCTCGTATTTGATCGAAAAAAATCGCGGCAGATCACGGGCAATGTGTACCGAGGTCGAGTCACCAACATCCTTCACAACATTCAATCGGCATTCATCGACATCGATGAAGAAGAAAATGGGTTCATCCACATCAGCGATATTTTGGAGAACACGAAGAAGTTTGAAGAGATGTTTGAAATGGACTTTGATTTTGAAGCTCCGAAAACAGCCAAGGCGCAGCCGACCAAAGAGATCTCACAGGTGTTGAAAATCGATCAGCCCGTCTTGGTCCAAGTGGTGAAAGAGGCGATCGGGACAAAAGGCGCGCGGCTCACCTCGAACATTTCGGTTGCAGGTCGTTATCTCGTCTTGCTTCCCAACAATCCGCATCGGGGCGTTTCGCGCAAAATCGAAGACAAGGCATCTAGAGAGCGTTTAAAAAAGCTCATCCGTTCGTTTGAAATGCCCCAAGACATGGGGTTGATCTGCAGAACGGCGAGCGCAAGCGCGACGCCCGATTTACTCGTGGACGAGGCGACTGAACTGCTTCAAAACTGGCAATCGATTGTCGATCGCTTCGAACAGTCGGGAGGCCCTTCTCTTTTGTACGAAGAATCGGGACTCATCACTCGAACGCTCCTCACTTGCGTCGATAAAAAAGTCGACCGTCTACTCGTCGATGACTACGCCACATTTCAAACGTGCAAGCAATCGTATCAAAAGTACGAGGCCGAGCATCCGCTCAAGATCGAATTTTATCGAGACAAGACGCCCATGTTCGAGCGGTTCAATGTCGAGCGAGAGATCGATCGGGCGCTGCGCCGCAAAATTTGGCTCGGCTCCGGCGGGTATCTCTTCTTCGATCGAACGGAAGCGATGCACACCATCGACGTCAACTCGGGCAGAGGGTCGCAAAAATCCTCTGGCGATGTCGAAGAAGCCTTGCTCCGGATCAATCTGGAAGCGGCAGAAGAGATCGGCAGACAGCTCCGGATCCGCAATGTGGGCGGTCTCATCATCTGCGATTTCATCGACATGCGCTCGCGCAAAAATCAGCGCCGCGTGTTAGAGCGACTCAAAGAATGCATGAAAGAAGACAGCGCCAAGTGCACGATTTTGGGGATGAGCGAATTTGGTCTCATCGAAATGACCCGGCAGCGAGCCCGCGAATCGCTTTCTCAAACCGTTTACACGGGCTGTCCCTATTGCACGGGAAGTGGCCTTGTGAAAAGTCATGAGAGCCTCTCAGTGGAAATCGAACGTTCACTCAAGCGGATCATCCAAGCGCAAAACCAATTCGCTTTAAAGCTAGTCATCCACCCTGAGCTGAATCGCTACCTCGAAGCAGGGGATAAAGACTATTACCGCAAACTCGCAGGCGCCTCGAATGCAAAGCTCGAGTTTGGCTTGAGCGATACGCTCCATCTCAACGACTACCACTTTTTCTCGACGATCAATGGACAAGAAATTGATGCCTGATGAAGGAGGTCTTGTGCGCGAGCTCCTCGAGCTCCAGCGTCAAGGACATATCCCCGAGAAATTTTGTACGATGGCGCTGGGCTTCATGCGGTGCTATCGAGAGGCTCTTGTCGCAGCCGGGCAATCCTTTAGCTCTGCAATTCCTGTATTCAGACTGTTCTTCCAGCTCGTCTTAGCCCAAGTACGCGCCCCCCATGTGTTCGCGCCATACCACCAAAAATTGCGCCATCCTGTCGATTACTACCAATTCAGTTTGGATTTTATCCGCCCCCTCATCGACGAGGCCCATTCGCGCCTCGTTGGAGAAGAGACGATTCGGAGCATCCTCGCTCAAATGCAGCGAGGGGAAAATGTGATTTTCCTCGCCAACCACCAAACGGAATCCGATCCCCAGGCCATTGCGCTCATGCTCCAGAAAAATTACGCAACGCTGGGAGAAAAGATCATTTACGTAGCGGGCGAGCGGGTGCTGACCGATCCTCTGGCGGTTCCGTTTAGTCTCGGCTGCGATCTGCTCTGCATTTACTCGAAGCGCTACATCGATCATCCTCCCGAACTCAAGGCGAAAAAACAGCTCCACAATAAAAATACGATGGAGTTAATGTGCCGTTTATTGCAGGAAGGGGGCAAAGCCATTTACGTGGCGCCCTCTGGTGGCCGAGATCGGAAAAGCGCTGCGGGGAAGGTTTCGCCCGCGCCCTTCGATCCCCAAAGCGTTGAGATGTTTTACCTGATGGCCAAGAAGGCAGGGACGCCGACCCACTTTTATCCCTTGGCGCTTTCGACCTACAATTTGCTCCCGCCGCCAGAGACCATCCAACACGAGCTCGGCGAACACCGACTCGCGTCGAGAACGCCGGTGACAATCGCGTTTGGATCCGAGCTCGACATGGAAGCGCTGGGCGGAAACGAAGAAGGTTCCAAGGTAGAGCGCCGCAAAAAGCGGGCTGACGCCATTTGGGCAACCGTCGTCAACTTATACAATCGAGTGTGCTAATGCTTTGTTGCATCATTCGTTTCTGCCTCAAGGATCTCATGATCAGAGCTTACCACAGAGAGCACAGAGAACACAGAGGCGCGAAACGCGCATTTTTGTACCTTTTCTCTGTGGCCTCTGTGTTCTCTGTGGTTATAACTTTCAATCGAGTGTGCTAATGCTTTGTTGCATCATTCGTTTCTGCCTCAAGGATCTCA
>CAYGHT010000001.1:0-12260 GCA_964349755.1 uncultured bacterium | reverse complement strand
TTCTCTGTGGCCTCTGTGTTCTCTGTGGTTATAACTTTCAATCGAGTGTGCTAATTGTTTGCTTCCATTTGTTTATTAATTGCATCCGCGCTCTGCGTCGCAAAGGACCCCATGACCCCTCCCCCATTTGCAGAGGTCGAAGACCTCTCCGCACTTCCCCTGCTGAACCCCGACCTACAACAGCGCGTGACGACGAAACTGCGGCTGGCCAATGGGCTAGACGTCTTGCTCATCTCAGATCCGGCGGCCGATCAGGCGGCGGCAGCGATGGCAGTGGATGTGGGCTCCTGGGACGATCCAGCTGAATACCCGGGCATGGCCCATTTTTGCGAACACATGCTCTTCCGCGGCTCTACAAAGTATCCAGCCGATGACGAAGAGTTCATGAAATACGTTTCGGATGGCGGTGGATCGACCAATGCGTTCACAGCCTCAGATCGAACCGTCTACATGTTTTCCAGCAAGGAAGAGCTCTTCTTACAAGGCTTGGATCGATTCTCCCGCTTTTTCATCGATCCGCTGTTTAAACCGGAGCACATTGCGCGCGAACTTCACGCCGTCGATCAAGAGCACGCGAAAAACCTCGAGCACGATGGGTGGCGCGAGTACATGGTCTTTAAAGAACTCAACCGAGAAGGCCACCCCAACCGAAAGTTTTCCACGGGCAATGCCCAAACGCTTGGGAAAATTCCAGCCTCGATGTTGAAGCAGTGGTACGAGACCCATTACTCGGCTGAGCGGATGCACTTGGTCGTCTACTCGAGTTTAAGTCCCGAGGCGCTCCGCGCAAGCGTGCTCGAGATGTTTCTCGCCGTTCGTAAAACAAATGCTCCAAAATCCCGCCCCGAAGGCCCGCTCGTTTCTTCAATCCAGCGGGGCTCGATTGTGTACATCAAGCCAGTGCAAGAGCGTCAAATCCTCAATTTGCTGTGGGAACTTGGCGATGAATTTGGCGACGATCCCACCCGCTCGGCGGAACTCTTGGCCTACGCGCTGGGTCGTGGAGAAAAGACGAGTCTCTACGAGCTTCTGAAACACGAAGGACTCATCAATGACATGTCTGTCCGGACCGAAAAAATGGGGCATCATCCCCTCTTTCAGATGACCCTTGAGCTCACGCCGAAGGGCGTAAACTCGCTCGAGCAAGTGGGGCTTCACTGCTTTGAGGCGCTAGCCCATCTTCGCTATAGCGGCGTTCCTGAGCGCTTATTTCACGAATGGAATCGTCTCAGCGCGCTCAACTACCAATACCAACCGCGCACCTCTGCGTTCGACATGGCCCAAACCCTTGCACAGATGCTGCCCGATGAAGAGTTAAGCACCTTCCCCCGCACGCAGCTTTTAGGCAGTGCATACGACGCAACTCTCCAAGGCAAACTTCTCGACAGCCTGACCCCAGCTTCGTGCTGCATCTCGCTGAGCGCGCCAACATTTTTAAGTGGCGTAGAGCCCACGAATAAAGAAGCCTGGTTTCAGGCGGAATACGCCGTGCGGCCGATCCCTGAGGCGTGGGAAAAAACTTGGGAAACTGCCCGCCCCAACCCCGCCATCCAGATCGGAGAGCCCAATCCATTTATCCCCGAGCAATTTGCAAAAGTTGCAGAAGGAACAGACGTGCCCCAATTGCTATCCGACACACCCGTCGGCGTTGGGTACTATGTGCGGGTCGGCGAATTCACTGCGCCGAACGCGTCCATTCATCTTCACATTCGCTCGAAGGCAATCGACGCTTCCCCCAAAGCCTCCGTTTTAAGCGCATTGTATTTAGATCACGTGACCGACGCTCTACATCCCACGCTCGCGGGAGCAAAGGCTGCAGGACTCGTCGCCAATTTCGCATTCCAACACTTCCAGCTCCACTTACATCTACACGGATTTAGCGATAAAGCTGCGCTTCTCTTGCAAGAAATCTTGCTCCAATTGCCAAAACACCCACCGACGAACGAACAATTTGCAAAGTACGTAGCGCGCCACGAACGGGGTTACGCCAATCAAGCGCGCGAGCTTCCCATAGCGCAAGCCAAGTGCCAACTCGACGCCATCCTCCGAAGCGAAAAGGTACTCCCAACCGTTGCTTCCCAAGCGCTCCGCCAGCTAACCTACGAGGAATTTCTTGAATTTCACCGCACTCTTTTTGACAAAACGTACGTCCAAGCGCTCTTCGCTGGCAATCTGACCGATACCCAAGCCAAAAGCGCCTGGATCGACATCCAGCATCTGTTTAGCAAAGGGCATTTGTCCAAGCAGGAATTCGTCCTCCCTCAAGTGCTCGAATTGCCCCAAACGAGCGGCCCCTTCGAGATCCAAGCAACGACTGAAGCGCAAGGAAATGGAGCCATTCTCGCAGTTGATTTAGGAGCGTTCAGCTTTGAGAGAAGAGCTGCACAAGAAATTGGAGCTGCCGCCCTCCGCGAAGCGTTCTTCAACGAGCTCCGCACCAAGCAAAAAACCGGCTACCTTGCAAGAGCCGACATCGGAGAAATCGAAGGGCGTCTCTTCCAGTATTTCATGGTGCAATCCAATTCGCATCAACCCGACGACCTTCTGCACCGCTACGAGCTCTTCCTCGAAGAGTTTTTGGAAACATTTAAAAGCGCCGTGCCGCTCGACCGATTCGAAACGTTGCGAAACGCCTCCATCCATTCGCTTCAAACTCGCTTCCGCAATCTCGAAGAAAAGAGCCTCCTTTGGGATCTACTCGCCTTCGAAAAGGGAGCCGATTTCCAGTACATCGACAAACGAACAAACGCGCTTCAGGCACTTTCGTACGAGCGTTGCTACGACCTGGTGAAGGAGATGTTCTCCAGAGCCAACCGCCGCCGCCTCGCAGTGCTGATCGAAGGTCGCCTCCACGCCCCGTTCACCTATGAAACGGTGCTCCCCAGTCAGCTCCTCGAAAAAAGCCGTTATACGGTGAGCAGTCAATAACCACTCAAGCCGTTGGCAATAAAAAGATTATAACCACAGAGAGCACAGAGCACTAGAGAGAAAAAGAGGATACTCTCTAGTGCTCTGTGAGCTCTGTGGTGAATCACTTTGCAAGTGTCTTAAGGGAGCGGGCCAGTTGCATGGATCATCTTCTTTCGTTTATAGCTTGTGAGTGATGAACGAAGAGCAAAAACGGCTGGCGACAGACAGCGCTTCATGGCGCAAATGGGGCCCTTACCTTGCGGAAAGGCAGTGGGCTACGGTTCGCGAGGACTATAGCGCCGATGGGGATGCGTGGAATTACTTTCCGTTTGCGCAAGCAAGCGCGCGGGCGTACCGGTGGGGCGAAGACGGGATTGGCGGAATTTCGGACTCTTGCCAGCGCATGTGCTTGTCATTTGCTTTCTGGAACGGCCAAGATCCATTCCTCAAAGAGCGGTTCTTCGGGCTCAACAACACACAGGGCAACCACGGCGAGGACGTCAAGGAGTGCTACTACTATCTCGACAATACGCCGACCCATTCCTACATGCAAATGCTCTACAAATACCCGCAAGCGGCGTATCCGTATCAACAGCTGATCGATGAGAATAAGAGGCGCTCCCTTCGAGATCCAGAGTTTGAGCTTGTGGATACAGGTGTGTTTCAACACAACCGGTATTTCGACATCTTTCTAGAGTACGCGAAGGGAGATGCCGACGATTTATTGCTCCGTGTGCGCGTGGAAAATCGGAGCGATGCGCCAGCAAAACTCCATGTGCTGCCACAACTGTGGCTCCGCAATACGTGGAGTTGGACATTGCAGGAGGCGCCTGGCCAAATTGCTGCGGATCAAACTCGATTGTCTCTCAATTACGAGGGCGAACCGGAGCGGTTTTTGTACTTCGAGGGGGCCCCGGAGCTGCTGTTCACCGAAAACGAGACCAACTCCAAGCTGCTGTTTGGCGCTCCGAATCGGACGCCCTTTGTCAAAGACGCCTTCTCGCGCGCTGTAGTGCAAGGACAACGTGACGCAGTAAATCCCGAGCAAAAAGGGACGAAGGCGGCGCTCCACTACACGCTCACCCTCCCACCCAAACAAAGCACAACGCTCCGCTTGCGCCTGACGACAGAAGCGTTGCAAAAGCCCTTTGGCGCCTTCGACGCTTTGTTCACAAAGCGGCAGCGCGAAGCCGATCAGTTTTATCGCGATCTGGCTCCTCAGAACTTGCCAGATGAGCTTCGAGCCATTCAAAGACAAGCCTTCGGCGGGCTTCTTTGGAACAAGCAGTACTACCACTACGTCATCGAAACTTGGCTCAATGGAGACAACCCCTTGGCGCCGCCCCCTTTGGCGCGCAAAAAAGAGCGCAATGCCCACTGGAAACACTTTTATAGCGGCGATGTCTTCTCCATGCCAGATAGCTGGGAGTATCCGTGGTTTGCCGCGTGGGATTTGGGATTTCATTGCATCCCGCTCGCACTACTCGATCTCGAATTTGCTAAACAGCAGCTCGCGTTGCTCACGCGCGATTGGTACATGCATCCAAACGGACAGATCCCAGCCTATGAGTGGAACTTTGAGGATGTCAATCCACCAGTTCTTTCGTGGGCGACCTGGCGCGTCTATAAAATCGGCCAACGGAAACACGGACAAGAAGATCGCCCCTTTTTGGAGCAGATGTTCCACCGTTTGATCATGAATTTTACCTGGTGGGTCAACCGCAAAGACACAGCCGGGCGCAACGTATTTGAAGGGGGCTTTTTAGGGCTCGACAACATCAGCGTTTTCAATCGCTCTGAGCAACTTCCTCAAGGGAGCGAGCTCACCCAATCGGATGCGACGAGCTGGATGGCGATGTTTTGTCTCAACATGTGGGGCATGGCCATGGAACTTGCAGGCAAAGAGCCCATCTTCGAGGACATGGCCTCCAAGTTCTTCAAGCACTTCCTCTACATCGCCGATGCGATCAATTTTCAGCACCCAGACGCCCCAGCACTGTGGGATGAAGAAGACGGCTTTTACTACGACGTCTTGCAGAAAAAAGATGGCACCCATCAGAGTCTCAAAATCCGCTCGATGGTTGGCCTCATCCCTTTATTTGCGGTTGCGATCCTCGAAGAAGAGAAGCTCGAGTCTCTTCCCGACTTCAAAGCGCGTCTCGAATGGTTTTTGGCCCATCGCACTGACCTCTGCGTGAAAATCTCTCCGCTGTGCGCTCTAGGCGTCAACCGACGCCGACTCTTGTCTTTACTCAATCGAGACAAGCTAACTCGCATTCTAGAGACGATGCTCGACGAAAACGAGTTTTTAAGTCCTTACGGCATTCGGTCCATCTCCAAGATCCATCGCAACCACCCGTTCGTTTTGCAGTGCAATGGAAATAAAACCCAAGTCGACTATGAACCCGCCGAATCGACCTCGCGCCTTTTCGGAGGCAACTCCAATTGGCGCGGCCCCATCTGGTTTCCGCTGAACTATTTGATCATCGAATCGCTCCAGAAATACCACCATTATTACGGCGACACCTTCAAAATCGAGTGCCCCACCGGCTCTGGCAATTTTCTAACGCTCAATCAAGTCGCAGAAGAGCTGTCGCGACGTCTTGTGCGCATTTTTGAAAAAGACGCCGCAGGGCGAAGAGCGGTCTTTGGCGACACCGAGCAATTTCAAAGCGATCCGCACTTCGAAGAGCTACTCCAATTCCACGAGTATTTCGACGGAGACACAGGCAAGGGCCTCGGCGCCTCACATCAGACCGGATGGACCGCGCTCGTCGCCAAGTTGATCCAACAAGCTTATCGTGATTCACAAACGTCATAAAAAGTTATAACCACAGAGAACACAGAGGCGCGGAAACGCGCATGTTTACACTTTTTCTCTGTGCTCTCTGTGTTCTCTGTGGTTATAACTTCCTAACATCATAAAAAAGTTATAACCACAGAGCACACAGAGAGCTATAGAGGCGCGGAAACGCGCATGTTTACACTTTTTCTCTGTGTTCTCTGTGGTTATAACTTCCTATCGACAATAACGCAAAATCCCTCTATGAGGGACACATGGACCCCTCTCACCCTAAACGTCTATCTCCAGCAGAGGCGCTCAAAACCGCTGTCGCCGTTGAGGGAGAAGTCTTTGAGCGCATGTACCGATGGCTCGAAGCCCATTTTCCTCCGAGCTTTCTCGAGGAGATCTCTCCCGAGCTCCTCGCGGTGCTCGCGCGGCAGTTGATGAGCTTTGATCTGCAAAATCGCTTTGTTCAAATTCACCTCCAAAGGATGGACGTCGTCTTGTGTCTGGATGGCCCTGATGTAGATTTAAAAGTGCTCAAACTCTATCCGTCGGTCGCCATCCGCTACTACCGCACATTCATCTCCAATGCTCCGCCTCCAGGAGAGCAAAGCGGCGCGCTTCGAATCGCACTTTTATATACGCGCGATGAACCCAAAGACATGGGCCCCAAATTGGATCCTAAGCGTCGCGAGGAGCTTTTGGAGCTCATTCAAGCGCGCAACCAAGACATTCACGACGGCGATCTAGAGACGCTCATGCACGGCCTGACGCCCCGCTTCGTCCGGTCTTTGAAAAATGGGCGACTCGCACGCGCCATCGACCTTTTTTTCCGCGCCAAAACGAGCGATGAGGCGCAAGTGGATTTGCGCCGCAATGAAGACTGGAAGATTCAAAAAACGCCCTCCTTGCAGCTCGTACTCGCTTGGCGCAATGTTCCCAAAGCCGGTTTTTTATTCCGTTTGGCCAGCATGCTCTTAGGCCATGGCTTGAGCATCCGCAAAGTGGTCGCAACCTACATCGATCCGTACAGCACAGACAACGTCCTCATCCTCTCGATGGGATTGCACGGATGCCGAGGAGGGGCTGCTTGGGAAGAGGCCGACCTAGACGATCTAACGCGCGAGCTGTGCTTACTCAAGTACTTTGAGACAAACGACCGCATCGCCGACGTCTTCGTAAAACCCAAGCTGCTGACAGGCAACGAGGCGCACATTGTTCGGAGCACAGCGAGCTTTGCTCATCAAATGCTCCTGCTCGCAGATCCTCACCTCTTTTCGTTAGAAAACGTCACGGAAGGACTCTGTCGCCATCCCGAACTCACCGTTCAGCTCTGCAAGATTTTTGAAGCGAGGTTCCACCCCAGCTTAAACCGTCTTGGGGCGTACCAGAGCCTCTGTGAACAACTAAAGAAGCATCTGGACACACTCGACACCGGTCAAGCAATCAACGATGCGCGGCGAAAAGCGATCTTGCAACAAGCGCTCAATTTCATTCAGTACACGCTCAAAACCAATTTCTATCTGCCCAATAAAACGGGCTTCTCGTTTCGCCTCGATCCCCAATGCCTCGACGAGCTGCCCTTTGAGCGAGTGGAGAAATTCCCAGAGCTCCCCTTTGGCATCTTCTTCTTAAGAGGCATGCATTGGATGGGCTTTCACATTCGGTTCAAAGATCTAGCTCGCGGCGGCGTTCGGACCGTCACCCCCGAGCGCTGGGACACTTTCGAGCACGAGCGCAACAACATCTTTTCAGAGTGCTTCAATCTCTCCTACACCCAACACAAGAAAAACAAAGACATCCCCGAAGGGGGCGCAAAAACGGTCCTCTTACTGACGCCCTTCGACGCCTTTGCCAAAGAAGAAGCGCTGTACGCGCAAGAAATGGAAGCAGAAGGAGTGGATCCGTTAATTGGAGAACAAAAGCTTAAAATCTCGCGCCGCGATCACAAGCTCGCCTTTCTTTTCAGCTCGCAACGCGCCTTCATCCAAAGCTTCATGAGCTTGCTCAATTGCGACGAAAAGGGCGCGCTCCTAGCGCCCAGCATCGTCGATTACTACCAGCGCCCTGAATACATTTATCTCGGCCCCGACGAAAACATGCTCAACGACATGATCGTCTGGATCGCGGAATTCGCCGTTCGCTCCAAATACAAACCCGGCCGCTCGTTCATGAGCTCCAAGCCCGGCGCCGGCATCAATCACAAAGAATACGGCGTCACCTCTTACGGCGTGAACGTCTACCTACACGAAGCGTTGAAATTCATCGGAATCGATCCAGATAAACAGCCCTTCACAGTAAAAATCTCCGGCGGCCCCGACGGAGATGTCGCCGGCAATGAGATCCACATCTTAGCCACCCGCTACCCAAAAACCGCAAAACTGCTCGCGCTGACCGATGTGTCTGGAACCATTTTCGATCCCCTAGGACTCGATTGGAAAGAGATGGAGACGCTCTTCCAAGCAGCCAAGCCCATCCGCCACTACCCCCCAGAAAAACTCCACCCAGGCGGCTTCTTGCTCGACCTACAAACCAAGCGAGAAGAAAACGCCTACACTCAACAAACCCTGCTCGCCAAGAAAACCGCCAACGGCGTATCCCAAGAGTGGCTTTCCGGAAACGAAACATTCCATCTCTACCGAAACAACGTCCACCAAATCCAAACAGACGCCTTTGTCCCCGGCGGCGGAAGACCCAGAACACTCAATGAAACCAACCTAAAAAGCTTTTTAGACCCAGCAGGCAAGCCCACCGCCCGCATCATCGTAGAAGGAGCCAACCTCTACCTCACCCCCGGAGCCAGACGCGCGCTAGAAGAGCTCGGCGTCGTCGTCCTCAAAGACAGCTCGTGCAACAAAGGCGGGGTCATCTGTTCGTCCTTTGAAGTGCTCGCAGGGCTCTGTTTATCCGAAGAGGAATTTCGGCAAGAGAAGAACGAGTACGTTAAAGAAGTCCTGGAAATCATCCGCATCGCTGCCCTCAACGAAGCCCGTTTGCTCCTCGAAACACAAAGAAAAACCGGAGAGCGATTCACCGACCTGTCCGAAAAAATCTCCGAGCGGATCAATCTCTACAAGTACCAACTGCTCGAAGCGCTAGAAGAAGGCACCGTAAAAATCGAAGAAAATGAAGCCTTGCTGAAGTGTCTGGTGCACTATTGCCCACAGCTCTTACAAAAGAAGTACCGAAAACGAATCTTGGAGCTCCCCGAAATCCACAAAAAAGCGATCACCGCCGTCTTTTTAGCGTCCCATTTGGTCTATACCCGCGGCCTCGAGTGGGCCCCCAGCATCACCGACGTACTGACGTCGATTGCAGAGGACCCGAGGATTGTGGGGTAGAAAGATTATTTCTTTCTCCGGCCTTTACCTCGTTTTTTGCCGTTCTTGTTGGAACTAACAGAATCTGTCTTGCTAGGCGTGGGAGAAGCAACGGTTGTTTCCGGTGAATCTAAAGCGTGAGGGCGCTGCTCCAGAGTCACAATTGTTGGAGAGGCAGGCGCAACGACAGTTGCAGAAACTGTCGATGAGAAAGTCGATTGGTGGGTCATGCTCCCTACAGAAACCGTCGAGGCTGAAGACGAGCTTGAAGAAGTTGTTGCAGCAGTGGACGCTGAACTCGCCGCTGAAGATGAAGAGCTCTGCGTAGCTGATGTGGACGAAGAGGCCGATGGCAAGACAGTTTCCTTCACGGGAAAGCTGTCTGCTGTTAAAGATAAACCGACCTTCTGCAGCTGCTCTACAGTGGCAAAAGAGGTGTTCTTCAACGCTGTCTCTACAGCATTCATAATGTCATTCGGCGAGCTTAAAGGCGAAGAATGTAGCTCAGCAAGACTCATTTTAGAAACTGCTAAAAGCGACTCAGGAGTAAAGGGTTGTCTTAGCGCTAAGACATCTGAAGAAGAGCTTGAGGAGTCAGCGCTAGTCGTCGCTGCAGACACATCCAAAGGCTTAAGAACAGGGCTTGGAGCAGCAGGAGCGGGAGATGCTGGAAGACTTGAGCCACTGCTAACAGCTGAGGTAGTCGTGGAGGCAGTCTGAGCTAGAACAAAAGCCGCGAAATAATCTTGGGTTGAAGATCCTTGATAAGAAGCGACTAACAAGTGATCCATCGTCGGTACTGCAGAGACGTCCAAAGACTCAGAAACAGCGCTTGCGGATTCATGCGGCGCGCTTGGAGCAGCAGGAGCTGGGGCTGAACCCTTCGGTTTAGCAGCTGATCCTACAGGTTCACTAGCACTCGAATCACCAGACACCGAAGGATTCAGTGAGTTGTCTGGCTCCTTTAGATTTGAGAACATGTCCATCAGTTGTGGAGTAAAACCAGTGTAATGCTCTCGGGATTGAGACGCAGGCTCTCCACTAGAAGAGCTTGAGGAATGAGCAATCGTCGCTGCTGCGGATCTGTTCGAAGGCTCAGAAACAGCGCTTGTGGATTCATGCGACGCGCTTGGAGCAGCAGGAGCTGATGCTACAGGTTCACCAGCCTTCGAACCACCAGACACCAAAGGTTTCGTAGGAGATCGGAATAGATTCTTGGTCCCAGAAAGATCGTCTGCCGCATTCTGCTCAGCTGAAACACAATCCTTAGGAGGCAACGGAAGCACACTGTCACCAGCGCCAGGCACCAGAGTGTTTGTGAGCGATGAAGATGGCGCGAGCAAAGATCCAGGAGCAGCACTTCCCGCTCCAAGAGCAGGAGATTGAGCGACAGATGCACTACCACCCCCACCACCAGACATCACTACATCATCCGTGCGGATGAAAGACGACGCAGCAGAAGAACGATTCGTTGATGTCACTCTCGCTTCCACCGGACTCACCATGTACCCAATGAATCGAGCAAACAGCGAAACCGCCATCGCACATGCCGCTACTTTTGCAATCACTAACCCAAGCGGCATGCCCATTTTTGATGCCGCTGCTACACCGCCAATGGCAGTAGCAGTCGCTAAGCTGAGCGTAATCTTATCTTTGAGGAAATTGCGAAGCACGCTCACTTGAGCAATCGTAAGAATCCCCGTAACAACAGAAGCAACTTTCGCAATCAGAGCCCCAAGCGACACACCACCGACAGCAAAAGCCCCACCACCGATGGCAGTGGCAACAGCCAATCCGAGGGTTATGCGAGAAGTAACAACAGATGTAACAAAAGCCATAAAGCCTCCCAAAGGCGGTAAAAAATAGAAGAGCAGTTTAGCAAAACGGTTTTTTAGCAGCTAGAGATTTTACGCTGTTTACCGGAAGTATATTAGGAGAAAGACGTGGATGAACTTTTGTAACTAGACAGTAGTCTAGGACCCGTGGCCTAGAAAAATGGGTCCTCAGCATCTCCGACGTCTTACGTCGATTGCTGAGGACCCAAAGGGTTGTGAGCTAGAAGGCTTTAATTTTTAGCCGGTGCCACCAATGGTGGGGTTGCTGTGTTTGTCACGCTTGGCGATGCGGATGCCGTAGCGCTAGAGCTTGAAGCTCCTAAGGCAAGCGATGATACCGCAGAGCTCGAAGAAGAAGATCCACTGCTCGAGCTAGTTAAGCTGCTAGCGGACGCATCAGACGGGGCGGCAGTGACTCCAACAGCTGGGTCATTTAAGCCTGCCTTTGCTGCAAGCAGTTGTAGACCTTTTGACATAGGTGCTGGGGTAACTGCCCCCAGTCCGCTGGCTGAAGAATGAGTGCTTACAGATGCCGATGAACTCGAGCTGCTTGAGGAAGAACTAGAGGAATCAGAGCTCGTAACAGAAGACGATGTGGATGAGCTAGAACTCGAGCTGCTAGCAGAAGAAACGGGCGGCAATGTTGGCGACACTGTAGCAGAAGAAGAGCTAGGAGCATGATCATTTGCATTCAGGTTCAAGTTGCTATGTACAGTTGGCTCCGGAACCTTGACAGGCTCGGGATTGGAAGGAGAAGCCGCAACACTAGCTCCACCTGCCGGAGGTAGAGGTACATTCGGAGAACCAGAACCACTTCCTACATTATTAGGGGCAGTGGCGGACGGGCTATTCGTGTTAATAAGCGTCGGTGGGGGGAGAACCTGTTGAACTGGCGTCTCAACTTTCTTGCTCATCGCAGACCCAATCAATTTAGCAACCAGCAAAACCGCCAGAACAGCGCCAGATACTTTCGCAACTAAATCGAACGGCGCGCCAAATTTGGCGTAGGCCGCTGCAGCGCCGAGCACGCCAGCAGCAGTTACGCCGAGCGTAATGCGATGCGTGAAGAAAGAGTAGAGAGAAGATCGATGCTTAATCAGCTGAGCTGCTAAAGCAATCAAGGCAGCGACACCGGCTGCTACGCCGACTACTTTCGCAACCGTTACAGCGAGCGGCGCGCTAACTGTTGCGCATACAACTGCGCTGCCCACGGCAACGGCAGTAGTTAAAGCGAGTGTATAGGGGGAATGAATGATAGAACTCATAAGGCCTCCTTAAGGGCTGTGATAAAAAGTAAAGGGAGAGTCTACCGTAGATGGTTTTTTATTGGCTAGAGAATTATTCCCATTTTCCGGAAGTATACTGGAACATATTGACCCCCTGACCCTGGTCAGAATGACCCCCCTT